>CAJTOV010000003.1 GCA_910577765.1 uncultured Lachnospiraceae bacterium | reverse complement strand
TACGGCCCTCTACACTCCGTTTCGGTCGGTCCCTAACAGGCGTCACTGGCGCCTGTTAGGGACCGCGCAGCGATTCTGAATGGCCGTATGCCATTTGAAATCACCTGCGGTGATCGGCCGGGGTGTGAACTGTAACCAGACGGGGCATTTTACTGCCCATCCAAATGGTTATGGAGACTATGCAACGGAAACGGACCCGCAAGATACAGCGGCACCGTCAGAGCCGGATATCCGTATACCAGTACCCGAATCTTCCGTCCTGGTCCGGCTGTTTCCTGGCAAGGACGAAGTGGGGGAAGCCGAACATGGAAGCCATGTATTTCTCGTTGGAGTAGTAATGGCCGGGGACGCCTAACAGGTAGCGGGGCCGGCCTTTGGGATTCTCCAGTCTGGCCAGAATCAGGTGGCGGTAGTTATAGTAGCCGTGAAGCAGGAAGCTGTTGTTGCCATAAACCCAGATTTCCCGGGGCAGAATCCCAATATCCTGGGGCTTGATGGACAGAATCTCACAGCCATGGTCATAGTCAAAGGCCAGTACCTTGCTGTAGTTGCGCTGGAGCCTGGACCATAGACTGCTGGGATTCATCCGGGCTTTGGCCTCCTGCTCTTTCTGCTCCAGAAGCCGCAGGACTTCCTCGTCCTCCAGTTCTGCCCACAGGTCCTCCCTGGTATGGCTGGCCATGGAAGGCGGAACTGACGGAGCCGACGGGACTGACGGTGTTACGGGCGGAACTGCGGCGGAGGTCTGGGGCGGAACTGTCGGTATTGACGGGGGGATTCCGGGGATTCCCTGGGCCGGGGTGGCTGGTATTGCCGGCATAACTGCGGCGTCCTGGGGCGGAACCGACGGCATTGCCGGGGGAATCCGGGGATTTCCCTGGGCCGGGGTGGCTGGCATCTCCGGTGGGATAACCGGCATGCCGGAACCAAATCCGGTCTGGCAGGGCCTGTTGTCCGCCGGTCCTTCCAGTTCTACCGGTATGTATGGATTCTCTTCCACGGATTCCGGCTGTGCCCCGGTTCCGGACTCCTGTATGCTGTCTGTCGGCGTTTCTGGTGCAGATGCAGCTCCCGTTACCGGCGTGGTTCCGGGGATTCCGGCAGCTCCCGCTGTCGCTGCACCTTCGGCTCCGGCGGCTCCCGTTGTCGCTGCACCTTCGGCTCCGGCGGCTCCCGTTGTCGCTGCACCTCCGGCATCAGCGGTTCCGGCACTGGCGGCTCCCGCCGTGGCCCCCGTTCCAGTACTGGCAGTTCCTGCCGTGGTCCCTGTTCCGCCACCCTGGACTCCTTCTGTCATTCCGTCCCCGGTTCCAGCCGGGGCTTCTGCTTCCGGTGCTGCCCCTGGGCCGGGTTCTTCCACCTGCCAGGGCTGCACATCCTGCATGCGTATTTCTTCCTGCTCCAGGGTGCGCTGGATCTCGGCGGTGATGGGATAGGGTTCCCGGTTCTCCGGGATCTCTCCGGCCTTTCGCTGGGCCTCCTGCCTGCGGACGTTTTCGGCGGTCACGTGTTCCAGCTGGACCTGGGCTGCCTGGGCCACCGCATCCTCCCAGATGGTGGTGTAGCTCTGCCAGGTGCTTCCCAGGTCATGGATGGTGAGACCGTAGCACTGGTCAAACCCATAACCGCTGGATTCCACATTGGCGGCGGAAACATTTGCACGGAATTCGCCGCTGCCTCCGCGGATGAAGATCTTTCCCACCAGGATCTCCTTTCCTGGTGCCAGCAGGTATACGCCGATGTCATTGCTTCCCACGAACACTTTCTTAACATTTACCTGGACCCGGCACTGGTCGCCCCGGACCTCCAGCTTGGCGTAGCCGGTATTTTTGCCTTTGATGCCTCCTTCGTATGCGTAAATATATGAGATTAATCTGCGATAATTGGGCATGGCCTTCACTCCTTTAATACCTATTGTATGCAGGCGTGCAGGGGTGGTATGCCAGGAATTTCCGGTAATACATTGGCAAGCTGTGCAAACTGCTCCAGCGTCAGGGTCTCCCCCCGCACAGCCGGGGGCAGATGCATCTGCTCAATGGCGGCCGCAATCTGCTCCCTGGAATAGGGAACCTCCGGGGAGTTGGTAAGGCCGTTCTGCAGGGTCTTGCGGCGCTGGTTAAAGGATGCCCGGATCAGGGTGAACATCAGTCCCGGATTCTGAACCTGAACCGGCGGCGCCGGGTGGCGGGTCAGGCGGATCACGGCGGAGCCCACCCGCGGGCGGGGAATGAAACAGTTGGGCGGCACGTTGGCCACAATGTAGGGCTGGGCATAGTACTGGACCGCCAGGGAAAGGGCGCCGTAATCCTTGGAGCCGGGGCCTTCCTGCATCCGGTCCGCCACCTCCTTCTGGACCATGACCGTGATGTTGTCCACCGGCACATGGCTCTCAAACAGTCCCATAATAATAGGAGTGGTAATATAGTAGGGCAGATTGGCCACCACCTTGATGGGACGGCCCCCATTGTACCGGTGGGCCAGGGCCCGGATATCCACTTTGAGAATGTCGTCGTGGATCAGGGTAATGTTGTCGTAGCCGGCCAGGGTTTCCTGCAAAATGGGGATCAGGCTGCCGTCAATCTCCACGGCAACCACCCGGCCTGCCGCCTCTGCCAGGTACTGGGTCATGGTCCCGATCCCCGGCCCGATCTCCAGCACCATGTCTTCCTTTGTCACGCCTGCGGCCTGGATAATCTTGTCCAGAACATGGGTGTCAATAAGGAAATTCTGGCCGAATTTCTTCTGGAAGGTGAATTTGTGTTTCTGTATGATCTCAATCGTATGCTGTGGGTTGCCCAGTGTTGGCATGGCGGATTCTCCTGTCTGGTTATTGTGCGGGGTGCGTATCCGGTTAAGGGGCAGGCTTTTGGCCTTTGCATATAGGCGTTTTGCCTGGCTGTATATTCCGGTCTGACCACAACAGTTCCGATAACCCTTGAACCGTCACCTCTGCCCCCTCCTTTTGAGTATAACACGGGGAGGTTCCCTTTGTCACGGTATATCTGAACCCACAGAAAGGATTTGCACCACTCCCGTTACTGTTTTATGGTGTCCGGCAAACAGCAGCCGGGCTGCCATTTGGAATCACCTGGGGTGATGGGCATCCCGTCCTCCCTCCAGTACCTGGGCAAGCCGTTCCGGCAGATCGGATTTCAGAATAAATGCGTCAATAAATTTGTTTGTCAGATACCAGTCAAACCGGGTGTCTTCGGCACCGCTCATAAGGATCAGAAGAATCTCCGGGTTCAGCTTGCGCACAAGCTGGGCGAATTCCAGGCCATTCATGGAGGGCATGGCGTAGTCGGTCAGGATGGCATCGCAGAACTGGCGCTGCTGCTGGAGCCTGGAAAGAACAGCCGCCGGATGGGCGTAGCCGGTGCAGAGATAGCCCCGGGCTGCCAGGTAGGTCTCCATGGATTTCAGAATGTCCGGGTCATCGTCTACCAGGACGATCCGGTGTACGGGCTTCCGGACGGATGTCGGCTCCTGCCCTTCACTGATTTGGGGGAAGTAAAGGTCAAAGGCAGTCCCCTCCCCCAGAATACTGCGGACACGGATCTGCCCGCCTGCGGCCGTCATTACATTCCGCACCACAGAGAGTCCCAGACCGGTTCCTTTTCCGCTGCGTTTGGTGGTGTAGAAGGGCTCGAAAATCTTGTCCAGCACGTCCTTACTGATTCCGCATCCTGTATCTGTTACAGAAAGAAGGGCCCAGCGGTTCCCGGCTATGTCCGGCAGGGCATCGGCGCCGTCGGGAAGCTGCGGGTCCGCCTCCAGGGTCACGGTCAGACGGCCCTCCCGGCCTTCCATGGCGTGGAAGGCATTGTTGCACAGATTCATCAGCAGATGCTCGATCATTCTGGCCCGGCCGCTGATGCAGACTGTCTGGCTGCATATTCTGGTTTCAAATACAATGGACTGGGGAGTCAGCTGCCGGATCACTGCGCAGGCCTTCTGGACCTCCTGGGTCAGCCGGATGGCGGTCAGGGCCACCCCGGAGTCCTGGCGGCTAAAATCCAGAAGCCGCCGGGACAGAGCCGCCGCCTGGCCTGCCGCGTCCAGAATCCCCCGGACCAGGGCCTTGTTGTCCTCCTGGATGGCAGGATCATTTTCCAAAAGCTCCCCATAGACAAAGACCGGCGTCAGGTAGTTGTTGAACTCGTGGGCAATATGGCTGCTCATCTGGCCGATGGACTGGACCCGCTGGTAATGCTGGAGCTCTTCTTCCTTGTGCCTCAGAAGCTCCATCCCGGCGTTAATTTCCTTTAAGTACTGGATTTCCTTTCTCTGGCTCCGGGTCCTTGTCAGGCTCCGGGTGATCCCGAATATGAAACATGCCATCAGAGCCAGGGACAGGCCGCCTATGGCGGCCAGCCGCAGAAGCATCCGGTTCAGCGGGTCGTCCAGCTCCCTGTAGGGCAGGGTGGAATTGACGATCCAGTCTTCCCCCGGCAGATGGATGGTGGTGTAGGCCACAATCCGTTTTTCCGGAAGGGGATTGGGGCTGCCCCAGATATAGGAACGGATGACGCCCACCCCCTCCGGCTCTGCCTTCTGTCTGGCAATCCATCCGGTCAGGTCCTCCAGGTCCAGGTCCGGGTAGCGCAGACTCCGGTCATAGACCGCGTCCATACCGATCTGGTCTGCCGCATGGTGCATGATAATGGACAAGCTGCTGTCCTTGACTATGGAATATCCGCCGCTGCCGATGCGCACCGGCTCTACGATCCGGCTGTGGAGCCGGTTGAGATTCATGGCGTACACGGCATGATAAGGCTCTCCTTTCAGGGTGAAACGGCGGGAAACAAACATCTGGTACCAGCCGCCGGAGCTGAGATTCTTTCCGCAGATGACGGCCTGACTGTCGGCCGGAAGCTGCTCCCACGGAAATTCCATGAATCCGGCCCGGCAGATACTGCTGCCCTGGCCGTCAAAACAGACCATGGCTTCATACTGGTCCGTGTTCTGCCTGAGAAAATATTCGGCGGCACGGATGGCGTCGGAAGCGGTGGAATCCGGCCTGCTGCCGGAATCCCCCGCGCCGCCAGTGTCCGGCCTGCCGCCGGAATCCCCCGCGCCGCCAGTGTCCGGCCTGCCGCCGGAATCCCCCGTGCCGCCAGTGTCCGTCCTGCTGCCGGAATCCCCCGTGCCGCCAGTGTCCGTCCCCTGCCCATACTCCAGGGCAGCAAAATACAGATCCATGCTTTCCAGTTCCTGGGTCACATAGTTTACCAGGCTTTTTCCCACGGTCTCTGCCATGGCCAGAAGCTGCTGCTGTTCCATCTCGATCAGCTCCCGGCGGTAACCGGAGTAGGACTGGAAACACAGGTAGCCCACCAGGCCTGCTGCGGCTGCCATGCCTGCAAGGCCCAGAAAACGGATGTATCCCAGCTTCCGGGACCATGTCCCAAGGAAATGGCCGGAAGCTGAGATCCATTTATGTATGTGCTTATTCTTTATCATTGAAAATGTACCCGATTCCGCGGACAGTACGGAGATAGACCGGGTTCCGGCTGTCCTCCTCAATCTTTTCCCGAATCCGCCTGATGTAGACCATGATGGTATTGTCGTCCACCACATGTTCGTTCCAGACCTGCCGGTACAACTGTTCCCTGGTAAATACCTGGCCCGGATGTTCCATGAAGAAACGGAACAGGGCCAGTTCCCGGGCGGTAAAATTCAAGGGCCTGCCCTGCTTCTGGCATTCCAGCTTCATCAGGTCAAAGCGGAAGGGGCCCACGGTAATCAGGTTCCGCCGCTGCTGGTTGTATACACTGCTGCGGCGGATCAGGGCCTTGACCTTCTGGGTCAGCACCGAAAGGCGGAAGGGTTTGGTCAGATAATCATCTGCTCCCAGGCCAAGTCCCAGCACCTGGTCCACCTCGTCCTGACGGCCGCTGAGCAAAAGCACCGGGGTGGTGTTCCCGTCTGCACGCATGTTCTGGAGAATGGTGTAGCCGTCCATGTCCTGCATCATAATATCCAGTACAACCAGGTCAAAGGTCTGGCTGCGGATCATCTCCAGAGCCTGGGAACCGCAGGATGCTTCCTGGGGGACCATTCCTTCCCGCAGGAAAGCGGTTTTTAAAGCCATACGGATGGGCAGTTCATCGTCTACAATCAGTATCCGTTCTCCGGGCATAGGGTTACCTCCTGATGGTTGTGATGTACTCACAAAGGCAGGTGCAGGGAGACTTCTCGTCCAGTTTTCCCTGCCCCGTGAACTGAAGCATTTATTTCAATTATACCCATTCCCACCAGGGAATGCAACGGATGTTTTCCTTATCAGAAGACCGGAATAATCCCGATTACGATTCCGATCAGCAGCATACAGATACTTACCAGCCAGTAAGGCGGAATACTGAACTTCATATGATCCTTCAGCTCCGTGCCCGTAAGGCCGATGGCCAGATAGGTGGCCGGTGTCAGGGGACTCACCATCAGGGCCAGGTTCTTGCCGATGATCATGGTCAGGGCGGTGCTTAAGGAGGCTACGCCGTAGGTTTCCCCTACCTCCATGACCAGGGGCATGATTCCGTAGAAGTATGCGTCGGTACCGATGCACAGTCCCAGCGGCAGTGCCAGAATACCGAAGATCACATGGATAAACCGTCCCAGGAAGCCGGGAATCACGTGCATGATGGCATTGGCCATATCGGTCAGCATACCGGTGCCGTCAAAGACGCCTACCATGGCGCCTGCTGCAAACAGGGTTGCGGAGATCATCAGGGCCGCCGGTGCATGTTTCTTGATCAGCTTATCCTGAAGCTTGAGACTGGGATAGTTGACGGCCAGAGCCAGACTCAGGGCCAGCAGGAAAGCCACATAGCTGGTAATATACCCTACGGAAAGTACCGCGATCAGCCCAATGGTCAGGGCCAGGTTGAACAGCAGCAGCCTGGGGCGGCGCAGGGCGGCTTCCTCGTCCTTGGCCTTCTGGTCGGTCTCCACCACCTCTCCTTTTCCGGCTCCGGCGCCCTGGCGGATGGCCAGCATGCCCAGAAGCACGGCCAGAACAATGTTGAAGATCAGGCCGATGATCTGAACAGGAATGAGAATATGCCACAGCTCATTGGCGTCCATGGCCAGGACCGTGGCTGCCCGGGCCACAGGGCCGCCCCAGGGAAGCAGGTTCATGACGCCCATGCAGGCGCCTGTAAGGCAGAGCAGGATCTTCCCGTCAATGTTCATGGCCTTGTACACCGGATACAGAGCCGGAATGGTGATCAGTACGGTGGTAGCCGTGGTGCCGTCCAGATGGGCAATGGTGGCAATGATAGCGGTAGCCACCGTAACAGCGATCACATTGTTTCCTGCCCGCCGGATCAGGAAATTCACGATCACGTCAAACATTCCCGTATCGGACATAACGCCGAAATAGATCACGGAAAAAATGAACAGGATTCCGTTGCTGGTGGTGGTTCCGATTCCGTCCTTAATAAAACCGGCAACCTCCTGGGGCCCGTGGCCCAGGATCAGGGCAGCGGCGGCAGGAATCAGTGCCAGCACGACGATGGGTGACATTTTGCCTTTCAGAAGCAGAATTACGATCAGAGCGATCATGAGAAAACCAATGAGTGCAGTCATTTGTAACCCCCCTTATATGCATTGATATATAAGTTACCCTCAGCGGGCAGGGGATGCCTGCCCACTGAGGGTAAGTATAAGGGATCAGACTGAATAGATTCTGACTGGTTTCTTACAATCTGTTAAGACTGGAGGGAACGGACGGTCAGAGGATGGGAAACACCGTCATGATCCATCCCACGGACACTACGCAGGCCACCGCCGCAAACACCATTCCCTGGCGGATCATGGAGGCCTGGTTGTAGCCGCCCAGTTCCATGATGTAGGGGACCGCACCGGTAGCCATGGGGGTCATAAACGCGGCCAGGCAGGCGGCCTGGATCAGGATCATCAGGCCCACCGGATTGCCTCCGATGCTGGCGCAGGTGGCTATGGCAATGGGGTGAAAGATCAGCATGGTTCCCCGGTTGCTCATAAACTGGGTCAGCACAAAGGGAATGATAAAGAAGATCAGCCCCACCAGGTAGGAGTTGCCGCCCAGGCCTGCCACCACGTTGGCAATGATACCGCCGATCAGGTCACCGGCACCGGTGGCGCTTAAGGCTCCGGCCATGGCCAGGGAACCGGAGATCAGAAGCAGCATGGAAACAGGCAGGGACCTGGATGCCTCCTGGGGTTTCAGCACGCCGCAGAGGATCATCAGCAGGGCGCCGATGACGCAGATTTCCCAGGTCTGCATGTGAAGCTGGCCGGAGAACATCAGGGCCAGGGCATCTCCGAAGAAGATCACAATGCCTGCCAGCTCCGCAAAGGAGGAAAGGGGCGGCCGGTCCGCGGATTTCTTCTCACTGGCCTGCTGGGCCGTAGGCTCTAAGTCCGGGGCAAATTTAGGCCCCAGCAGGGCAAACCACAAAACCGAAATAATCAGCAGGGGCAGACGGGCCTTCATAGGGTCCATGATACCCACCATGTGGGCCGTGTAGCCGTAGGATTCGATGTAACCGTTTAATTCCGCGGAGATGGTGGCTCCTGCGCCTACAGGAAGGGTACAGCAGGTGACAATGGTGGACACGCCCACCGGGAAAATCACCTTGCTGGGCCGGATGCCCATGGCCTCCGCCGATGCGATCAGCATGGGGGAAATGATGCCGAACACCACCAGGGGACTCTGGATGAACTGGCTCAGAAGCACACCGATCACCACATATCCCAGCATCAGCCGGTTGATGCTCCCTTTGGAGATTCCGGAAATGCCGTTGGCCAGCTTCATACAAAAGGACGTGCGGTTGAATCCGGCGGCTACCACGCACATGCCGGCAATCATCACCACATTGCTGTTGGAGAAATAGCCAAGGGCTTCCTTGGCTTCCAGACATCCGGTAAGCACCAGGGCGATCATGGATGTAAGGGAAATGGTGGCAAGGCTGTAGATACCGCTGCAATACCCTGCGACCGTCAATGCGAAAATAATCAGACACACTGTCAACTGACTCATATGTAACCTCCCATTTATACATTTTTACTGGTCACAGATGGAACCATCTGCATTTAACCGGGTCATGATTTTGTGGGGACGGAAGGGGAAACGCTCTTCCAGGTCCGGGATTACATCAATGCCCAGCCCGTCCTCCTCCGGCACCAGCAGATATCCGTCCCGGAATTCACAGATGCGGTCCACCATGTCGCACTGGCGCAGCTTCACTCCGCTGCCGGTCAGATGGTCTGCCGTGGAGGCTGCGTAAGGGTTGGGGTATTCGGTGATGGCAATGTTGTCCACGGCTGCGGCAAAATGCACCACCGCAGTGGTCATAACCGGGCTTAAGGGGTTGTGGGGCACCAGGCTCTTGTGATGGGCCTCTGCCACGGCGGCAATCTTCTTTGCGCCGGTAAAGCCTCCGCATACTCCCAGGGATGCACGGACATAGCTGCATGCATTGCGTTCCAGGAGCATTTCAAATTCGTGCACCGTGTTGATGCGCTCTCCGGTGGCAATGGGCACCCGGCACCGGGAGGCTACCAGGCCCATTTCGTCGAAGTTGTCCGGCCGGATGGGGTCCTCCAGGAACATGGGATTGTAGGGCTCCAGCCGGGCGGACAACTGTACGGCCAGCCCCGGCTCCAGACGGCGGTGAAGCTCCAGGCACAGGTCCACCTCCGTGCCCACGGCCTCCCGCACACGGGCAATCCGCTGTTCTGCCTTGTAGAGCATGGCCGTGGTGCTGTCTGCGTAGGGCTGGGTCCTGGGCTCGTCCAGATAGGGATTTAAATGGCCCAGGGCTTTGTAGCCTTCCTCCACGCCCCGGACTGCATTTTCCACCAGCTCATCTTCGGTCCGGCCGGCAGTGTGGTTGTAGACCCGTACCCTGTCCCGGCATCTGCCTCCCAGCAGGCGGTACACCGGGGTGTGGTAGTATTTCCCGGCAATGTCCCACAGCGCAATGTCAATGGCTGACATAGCACCCATGACCGCGGCTCCCCGGAAATGGGAAAACCGGTACAGGTACTGCCAGTGATGCTCAATGTCCAGGGGATTCTGTCCCACCAGGTATTCTTTCATGGTAAGCATTGCCTGGGCCGATGCTTCCAGAAATCCCCAGGCGCCGCTTTCCCCCAGGCCGGTGATTCCTTCATCCGTAAAAATCCGGCAGAACACACTGCGGTTGGCCCGCAGCACTTTTACATCTGTGATCTTCATAGGTAACCATTCCTTTCTTTCATGCTCCGGCCCTTTCCCTGCCAGGCAGGGCCGGCACCGTTCTTCCGGCTGCCGCCTGCCGGTTAGCCTGCCTGTTCCCTGACCCGGTAAGGCGCCAGTACCTGCCGGTTAATGTCCAGGCCTACGCCCGGGGCCTGGCTGGGGCTTACGGTGCCGTCTTCATTGAAAATGACCGGGTTTTCAAATGCTTCGTATACCTTGGCATCGTACTGGGGCGGATAGAATTCGGCGAAATTTACGTTGGGAACCCCGCAGTCCAGGTGAACGTGAATCTGCTGCTGGCCGTGGGGGCTCATGACGATTCCATTGGCATCGGCGTAGCTGGCCACTTTCATAAATTCCGTAACGCCTCCCAGGCTGGCTGCGTCCGGATTGAGTATGCTGATAGCCTGGGTATGAATCAGGTCCCGGAAGCCGAAGCGGGTCACTTCATTTTCCCCGGCAGCAATGGGGATGGCACTTTTGGCTGCCACCTTCCGGTAACCGTCATAGTCGTCAGCATCCACCGGCTCTTCAAACCAGTAGGGGTGGTATTCTTCCACCATCCGGGAGAATTCCACGGCTTCGAAAAACCGGTACGCGCAGTTGGCATCCAGCATCAGTTTCGTGTCCTCGCCGATTACCTGGCGGACGGCCCTGACCCTCTGGGCATCTTCTTTCATGGATGCGCCGCCTACCTTCATCTTCACTGCCTGGATACCCCAGCTTTTGTACTCCAGCATTTCTTCCTGGAGCTCTTTGATGCCTTTGTCCTTGGCATAGTAGCCGCCTGCCACGTAGGCCGGTACCCGTTCCCGGTATCCTCCCAGAAGCTGGTACAGAGGCATGCCTGCTGCCTTGGCCTTAATATCCCAGAGGGCCATGTCAATGGCGGACACGGTCTTGGCGCTGGTGCCCCGGCGGCCGATGAACTTGGGTACATAGATTTTCGCCCACAGGCGTTCGTGGTTCAGAGGGTCTTCCCCCAGGATGGCTTTGCCCATGCTCCCGGCGAATTCAATGGCCCAGCTGCAGCCATAGCCGGTGATGCCTTCATCGGTGTCAATGACCAGAAGATTCAGCTCATTGTGTGTGTAAGTGTGTTTGCCGTTGGCAATGGGTTTTGCTTTGGGCCAGCGGTAGTGTTCTACGTGGACATCGGTAATTTTCATGTAGACCTCCTTCTGTCATGGATGGTATAGGATTTGTAAGATAATGATAGCATCCGGTAAGGGGGAGCGTCCAATACAGAAAGTTTTGGGGATGATAAAATAGATTTATAGGTCACAGTTCACGGGGCGGGGAAAACTGGACGGAAACAGACGTCAAGCTGGCTTGTAAGACTGTTTTTGTCCAGTTTTCCACATCGGGCGGACGCCCGATGCTTCTTGTCCGGCATAGCCGGACAAGAAGATGCCCCCACGCGAACAGTAACATTTATCGTTTGGGGAGACTCCATTCCTTTACTAATAACCATTTTTAACTTATACTAAGGGAAAGAACGTAAGGAAGGACAGGAAGCTATGATGTATGAGAAACTGGAATATGTCCTGGCCATTGCCGAGGAGCAGAACCTGACACGGGCGGCCAGAAAGCTGTATATCTCCCAGCCGACCCTGACTTTGTATCTGAACCGGCTGGAGGCGGAGCTGGGAGTGCGGCTCTTTGACCGGGGACGGACACCCATCCGGCTGACGGATGCGGGGCGTTATTATATTGATAAGATGAAACAGATCTATTATGCGGAACTGGCCCTGCGCAATGACCTGCGGCTGGTTGCGGACCCGGAGCAGACCCTGGTCATCGGAATCGGCCAGGTCCGTGGGCATCACTGGCTGCCAAAACTGCTGCCGGGCTTCTGCGGCCTATATCCCCATGTAAATATCCAGGTCATGCAGACCTCGGAGCAGCAGATGGCAGATGCCCTTTTATCCGGAGAGATTGATGTTGCTTTTGGGGTGCTCCCTGCCATGGTCCAAAAGCTGTGTATCGTGGATCTTTTGCTGGAGCATCTGTTCTTTGCGGCCCACAGACAGTTCCGGCTGGTGCCGGAGGATATCCGGGACCGGTTCTCAGCGGAGCGTCCTTACCTTCTGGAGCCGGAGGCATTGAACCATTTGCCTTTTATCGCACCACGGATTTTCAACGGGCTGTATGAAAGCTTTGAAACCATTCTCCGCCAGAACCAGATCCAGCCTCTTAAGACCATATCCATCAGCAATCTGAATACCGGATTCCAGCTGGCCAGGGCCGGGCTGGGGGTGCAGCTTCTGTCCGGCTCCATCCTGCAAATGAATGAAGCCCAGACGGCAGACTGCCGGGAGCTGGACTTCTGTGTACTGGAGCATATGCCTTCCACCCGCAGATGTGTGGCGGCTTATACACCGGATAATATTAAAAAGGAACTGATTGAACGCCTGATCCGGATGGTCCGGGAGGATATTCTGCCGGAATGCCAGTTTTCTACGGTGCTGTAGGCCCTGAACCGGCCATGGGCTGGCAGGCGGGTGCCCGGCTGGGACGGTACATGGCTGCGGACACATAGCTGCTGGCACGCGGTTACCCGGCTGGGCGCCGCCGGACTTCCCGGAAGGTCACTTACCCGGAAACCGGCTTAAAAGCACCCCGGCTGCCAAAGCGGTAGCCGCCCCGGCCCAGATGCTGCGTACTCCCCAGCAGCGGCTGGCCGCCATGACGAACACGGCCCCGGCCAGGAAACAGATAATGATGCCGGAATACTGGAAGGCTTTCCGGAGGGATGCCGGATTCTTCAGCACCAGCCCCTGGTAGAACATCTCCGCGCAGGAGCGCATATTGCCGGTACAGAATACGGAGGCATAGGCGGAATTGTCCCCGAACTGCCGGAAACAGCAGAACTGCATGGCCGCCATAAAGGAGATCAGGGTGTTGGGGATCAGGTCCAGAACCGAGCCGGGAATGGCTCCCACTACCAGCAGAAGAACTGCCTCTGCCATGAGAACCGTATATTTCCAGTGGTCCTGGCCCCTCCATTTTCCGCTTTGCTCCATCTTGTGAAGCAGATGCTGGGCTCCGAATATTCCGAACCAGAAACTGATAATAGGCACAAGGGCCTTTAAGGAACGCAATGGGTCCCCATTCATAAATCCAAAGCCCACCAGCACCAGGTTCCCGGTCTGGCCTGTGGCAAATACGCCTCCCCGCACTGCGTAGGAATATCCGTCCATGATCCCGCCCAGAAAGGAAAGTACCATGGCTAAGATTGCTCCGTCTACTACCCGGTTCTTCTGTTCCATCTTTCTCCTGTCGCAACATCCGTCTGCCGTCCCTGGTCCTGGACCAGAGGGATGCTTCTCCTTCCGTCTTTATGGTTTCTTAACAGAAAGAATTATACCATACCCTGTCCCATATGTCACCGCTATCTTTCCGTTTCATGGGCATGGTCATAGCCGCCCAGGGGAGAAATGGGGATATGGAACCGTTCTGATACCTGTCTGGTGGTATACGCATCCTCTTTCTTACGGCACAAAAATAATCCCAAAACAGCTTGACCTAAAGTGAACTTCAGGTGTTATGATCAGGGTATCACAGCATGGCTGAACAATCAGCCAGCCAAAGGAGGGACTGCATATGAACCAGATACCAGGCACCCGGGGTGACCGCTATACCACAGAGCTTCACAAGGAGACGCTCCGGGTCAACGGCTGGACCTTCTGTCCCGTGGATATTATGGACGCAGACGGAACCGTGATGCTGCCGGTAAAGGAGGGAAAATGGTTTTCGGAAATGTCCATGGGGAAAAATCTGCTGAACTATGATTCTTTCCTGGCGCTGACCCATTTCAAGGGCCACACCAAAGGCGGGTTCGGCGGCTCCAACAAGAATATCGGCATCGGATGTGCCGACGGACGGGTCGGAAAGGCCATGATCCACACCACCCCCGGTTCCAATGACATGTGGGACATCGGCATGGAGGAATTCATGGAGCGGATGACCGAATCCACCAAAGCGGTGGCAGACCATTTCGGCAGCCGGATCACCTACATCAATGTGCTCCGCAATATGTCCGTATCCTGTGACTGCGAGGGCTGCGCCGCACTTCCGGTGGTTACGCCCAACATCGGAATCACCGCCTCCACGGATATTCTGGCTGCGGACCAGGCCTCGGTAGATCTGGTTTACGCCCTGAAGGACAGCGACCACCGGGATCTGGTGGAACGGTTTGAAACCCGCCACGGACTGCGGCAGTTAAGCTACTGAAGGAGCTTGGCATGGGAAATGACCGGTATATTCTGGTGGATCTTGACCATGAAGATGCGCAGATCAGTGTGAAAGAGGCAGTGAAAGACGTGAAGCCCTTCCTGGAACGTGTGTAATCATGGCTTGCGGACAGCGGTGCAGATGCCTTCTGCACCGCCTCCGTCTCACAATCACAACAATTCCTTCATCAGGATGCTTCGATATTCCTGGTCCTCTGCAACACGTCTGACATCCTCAGTTCTTCCAAGGGCAAATAACTTCTGAATCAGCCGGGCCAACAGTTCTTCTCCCTGTTGGATTCCCTGTTGAATTCCCTGTTGGATTCCCTTTTCCACTCCCTGGTCCACAAGAGCCTGACTTAGATTACACATAACCTGCACCTCACTTTCAAATTCCGCAGTCATTGCTATATGAAAATCTTCCCTTAGTTTTTTCTTCTTTTCCTCCGGCGGCGTGTCTGCGGAGAACAGAACATTCAAAAGATCCAGAATCTCCTGGTCGCTCTTTTTATCCGCATCGCCCAGATTCAGAATCACCACCTCCATCAGGTCGTAGCTTTCCTGCTGTGTATAGGAAGTCCCATAGACAGCCTCCTCCACGGTATGGTATTTGAAAATTCCGTTTTTCCGCCGTTTTGCCGGGTCCGGGCAGATCCAGATGGAGTATACCTTCTGAATATCTTCATAATGTTCATCTGCAAATATGGTTCCGTACTGTTCCGAAATCATTCTGGCACAATAGTAAATTCCCCGCTTAATCAGTGGATATCCCGGTGTGTCATTCAGTTGGATCTCCAGATTAATGATCAGTTGTAGGGGTTCCTTTTCATCAGGGATATAGGCACGGAAACGGATGTCATAGTATACTGTCTGTTCTTTGATGGAATTGGCTTCCGTATTCAGACCGTCAATCCTCTGGTCACCGTCCAAAATCCGGTTCTGGTCCGGCTGCCCCCGGTCCGGCTGGTCTGGATGTACCGCTTTCTGCGAAATCTCAGGCTTTTCTTTCAGACAGTGTTCTGCGATAAAGGATACACTGTACTCTGAAAATTCTTTAGTGCAGGATTTCAGAATCCATGCAATGATGGAATTATAGGTCAAAAGCTTTTTGGCACATTCATCATAGCGGGCCTTGTCCGCCGCCAGATCAATAGTCTGCGCCAAACCCGTCGGTCTTATCATCCGTTGTCCCCCCTGCCTGAAATGCGTATACGCATGTTTGTGGTTTCATTTTACCATAAGTAAATTATTTTTGGAAGAGTCGATTAAGAGGACCCCTGGCATCCTGTGAACCCATCGTTACTGTTCATGGGGGCATCTCCTTCTCCGGCTATGCCGGCAAGAAGCATCGGGCGCCCGCCCGATGTGAAAAACCAGACAAAAACAGCCTTACAAGCCAGCTTGGCGTCTGTTTTCCTCCGGTTTTCTCCGCCCCGTAAACTGTAATACCCATTATACCCATTGCACCCCCACACAATCTGTGGTATGCTGACGGACGACAAGGGAACCGTGCCGGAGAGACCGGCAGGGTTCCGGATCATGATTCTGGGGGAAATGGATATGTTCTGGTGGATCGTTGCAACGTTGTGTGCATTTTTTGTGAAAGGGCTGTGCGGCTTTGCCAACACCCTGGTGTTTTCCTCTATTTTAAGCTTTGGCAGCAGCAATTTGAATATCACGCCGGTGGAGGTGCTTCTGGGCTTTCCCACCAATCTGATTCTGGCCTGGCGGGAGCGGAAAGGTATCCGCTGGAAGCTCTGTATTCCCCTGATTCTTCTGGTGCTGGCAGGCAATATTCCGGGAATGCTGCTTCTTAAAACCGTGGATGCCGGAAGCCTGAAAATATTCTTTGGATTTGTCATTGCCGGAATCGGCGCAGAAATGCTGGTTCGGGAATACCAGACCGCTTCCAATGGCCAGGAAGCCCGAAACCAGAGGGCGGCTTCCAACGGCCAGGGAGCCCGCAGCCGGGGGGACAGCTTCCAACGGCCGGGGAACCCGCGGCCAGGAACCTGGCCTTCCTGGGCTCCCTTCTTCCCTTCCCGGAAGACTCCCGCTGCTTTTCATCGGTATCCTGTCCGGTGTCTTAAGCGGTATGTTTGGAATCGGTGCCATGCTGGCTGCCTACATCAGCCGGGTCACCGATGACAGCCATGGCTTCAAGGCCAACATGTGCGCCATTTTTATTGTGGAAAATCTGTTCCGTATCTTTCTGTACCTGGTCAGCGGCATCCTGACCCCTGGGGTGCTCTGGCAGGCAGCGCTGCTGTTTCCTGCCATGCTGGCCGGACTGGCTGCCGGCATCCGAAGCAGCAGCCTGCTGAATGAGCGGGTGGTACGAAAGCTGGTGCTGGTGATGCTGGTGGTGTCGGGGATATCGCTGGCGGGCGGGGAGATTCTGGACTGGGTTCCATGATTTCCGGCATCCCAATCCTTTGTCTCATTTCCACAGCTCCATCAGCCTGTGCACCTGCTGCCGGTTTACCAGCAGCTCCGCCCTGCCATTGACCTTTGCCCCGTAATAGTTCTGGTCATAGGCAATCAGCTCCACCCGGACCGGTTCCCCATAGCCGGGAAGCCGTCTGTATTCCAGGGTAAGGGCCGGAGGCTGGGTCAACTGGCCGGTAATGTCTGTGACCCGCTTTTCTGCCGTAAGACTGTACAGCGGATAATAGATGCCGTTAAACTCTTTTTCCGTAATCTCTTTTCCGTCATGGTAAAAGGCGACGCGGCCATCTGCCTGGGCCTCCAGAGTGTATTCTGTCCGGACTTCTCCGGCGGATACCGCGATGGACCCCAGTTCTTCCCTCCGCACCCGGCCTACGGACAGGGAGAGAAATGCCTCCGCAGCCAGGCCACGGAAAGGGGCCAGGCTGTCGGCCCGGGTAAGGTAGATGCCATAACCGCCTTCCGGGTAAACGTAGCAGTAATCACTGGTCCGGCTTTCTGTACCGGCGTTTCCGTGGCTGCCGCTCCCTGCCCCATTACCCGCCAGAATCGAATACGTCCGTTCCTGCCCCTCCTTCTGATATACAACCAGAAGCCGGACAGCCGGTTCCCCCAGCCCGCAGGCTTCCAGTTCCCTGGAGTCCGGCCGGTAGACAGCCAGCTCCTCAAAACGCAGCTTCATCACCTGGGCCAGAAGTCCGGTCACCTGGGCCTGGTCCGCCTGGCGCTGTTCCGGCAGTTCCGGCGGCTCCGGCTGGAAATCCCCAGCCGGCCGGTTCCCATCCGGCGGCTCCGCCTGGCGCAGATCCGGCGGCTCCCCCGTCCTTTCACACACCATCCACCCGGCATTCCCGGATGCTTCCCCTGGGTCCCTCCCGTTTTCCGACTCCCGGGAAAACGTAATCTCCCGTTCCCCTTCCGCAACCGTCAGCCGGGTAATATCCTCCAGGTGAAAATCCGGCAGGCTTTCCCGGACAGCCATGGACAGGATACTCCCGGAAAATATATTATGGAAAGAGGCATCCACCACATAAATCTTCTCCGATCCCTCCACCGCCATATAGAAGTCCCCGGAAGCAGAGCTGCTGCTTCCCAGGTAAATGATCTTCTCCTGCCCGCCTGCCCCTACGGTAATCACATTGGACGGCTGGTCCAGCCCGTAAGTCCTGTAATGCTCCTTTCCCTCCGCCACCACCGCCCTGGCCTCCAGGACGGCGGTCTTGTCTACCATGGTCTTTGTGAAATTCTGATTCAGTGGAAATGCTTCCTCCTGCTGCCAGAACCACTGCTCCCCCCTGCGGACAAGGGTAACCGGGCCTTCTTCCCCGGTAAAGGCCAGCCGGTCAATGGCAGCGGCTTCCATGGTATAGACCCGGATACCGTCCTCCCCATTCTCTGCCCGGCGCTCCTGGAAAACCATCCACAGGTAAACGCCCAGCAGCACTGCTGCCGTGAAAGCGGTCAGCAGCAGCCGTGTCTTCTGCCGTCTTTTCACTGCCTCCGCCTCCTTCCCACACACACCGCAATTCCGGTTCCCAGAATGCAAACCGGGATCACTGCCGTAAAAAGGATACACCACCGGGCCGCCTGGGCTGCGGTAAGCCGCAGAACCGGCGAGGAGGTGGTCCTGGGCCGGATGCTGATTCCCTGGTCCTGGCCGGTCATCCATCCGATAGTATTAAGTACCAGGTCCCGGTTGTTGCCGCCTACCATTCCGTCGATTTCCTCCATCAGAAAGCTGCTGCTGGCAAACCAGGCGATCCGGGTCTCCCCGGAAACCGTCTGCTCCGAAGCCGCGACCGCCACCGAAAAGGGCCCCATACTGTCACGGGACCGGGACTGTCCGGCTGTTTCCGCCCCGGCAGTTCCGCCATTTTCCGGTCCTTCTGTCCCGGCAGTTCCGCCACTTTCCGGTCCTTCTGTCCCGGCAGTTCCGCCCTTCTCCGGTCCCTCCGCCCCCGGTGTCGTCCGCCGCAGCACTGCCCGCTCCGAAGTCACCAGCAGATCCTCCCGGACCACACTGCTGCGCACATCCCCGGTCTTTGCGATTCCATGGGCATTGGGCAGCAGCAGAAGCCCGTCTGTCTCCAGAAACGGCTGGGTAATCACATGCTCCCGGATGGCGGGAAGCAGGAAATTGGGATAAGATGGAATGCTGCGGCTGCCGTCCCCCTCCACAAGCATTCCCTGGACCGCTTCCAGCCCATAGGCTTCCATGACCCAGTCCAGCCAGGGAAGCTTCACGGCGGAGATCCCTGTCACCAGAAGCATCCGGCCTCCCTGCTCCAGATACCCGGCCAGAATCCGTGCCTCCCCTTCGGTCAAATCCGTGACTGGGACATTGACCCACACAGCCCCCGCATCCTGGGGAATCTGTCCGGCTGCCGTAAGATTCAGAGGCCGGTACTCGATCCCCTCCTTGTCCAGGGCCCCTTCCATTTCCTCCGAAAGCCCGGTCTCCCCGTGGCCCGTAACCAGATAAATCCTGGAAACGCTCTGGGACACCACCCTGTGAATGGCGCCGGTAATCTGGCCCTCCCCGTCAAAGACCGTGGTGATCCGGCCTGTGTCGTAGTCGTAGCTGGAGGGATAAAGCCGGGCATTGCCCACCAGCCGGAACCGCTCCTTTCCCACTACCAGAATGCTGTTGTCGCTGACCTTGTCCGTGGTATAGGCCGCCACAAACCCAGGGTCTGCCAGAGGGTCCACCTGTTCCGTGAAAATGTTTCCGCTCAGGCTCTGATACTGTTCCAGAAGCCGCACCAGCCGCTGGTCCTCCTTCCCTGCCGGGGCCACCAGATACAGCCCCACCCGGGAGGTAAGCCCTTCCGCCACCTGCCGGGTCTGGGGGGAAAGGGTGTAAATCCGGTCAGAGGAAATATCCAGCTTCGTATACTGCACCGGAAGCTTCCCTGCAATCAGGCTGGACAGAACCACAATTGCCAGCACCAGCCCGCACATAACCGGGCCGTAAAGCCCCTTGTGAAACCGCCGGTCCACCGACTGTACGGTCAGGTACAGGAAAAGTGCCGTCACCCCCAGATAGTAGACCAGATGGGTCACGTCAAACACCCCGTCCACAAAATCATAATACCTGCGGAACAGGGAAAAAGCTTCCGCCAGGCCGGAATTTCCTGCGCCGGCCAGTCCGCTGATCCCATGGGCCAGATAGCTGAACAGAAGAACGGCAAAGGTTCCCACGGCTGCCAGAATCTGGTTATCGGTGAGACCGGATACAAACATCCCCACGGCAATGCAGGCCGCCCCCATAAAAAGAAAGGCCGCAAAGCAGCCGTAGGACTGGCCCAGAAGCACCGGCCCATATAAGGACAGCACCAGGGGACAAAACAGCAGCACCGCCAGAGGCGCCGCAAACACCGTAAACACTGCCAGGAATTTCCCCAGCACAATACCGGGAATCCCAACCGGAGCCGTAAAAAGCAGCTGGTCGGTCCTCTGCCGCTGTTCCTCCCCCAGGGTACGCATGGTCAGCACCGGGATCACGATCAGAAGCACCACCGTGGTATTGCCCAGCACATAGCCAAACTCCGCCATGCCCCCCTGGAGATTAAAGGCCGTAAAATAGACCCCGGAAACCACCAGGAGAAATGCAATATAAAGGTAACCTGTCATGGAGCGGAAAAATGCACCTGTCTCCTTTTTATAAATCGCCCACATAGATTATTCCTCCCCGGTCACTTCCAGGAACACATCCTCCAGACTCACCGTCCGGCAGGTCAGTTCCATAATCGGACAGTCGGCCTTTGCCAGCACCCGGAACACCTGGGCCCTGGGGTCTGTATCCCCGCCGGTCTCCAGGTGAACCGCTGCCAGCCCCGATGCATCCTGCCCTGTCTCCAGGACCAGAAGCCCCTCCACCTGCCCCAGCAGGCAGCCGATATGATCCGGCTGCCCATCCACCAGCAGGTCATAGACATTGGTCCGCCCCATCCGCCGGGTCAGATGCTCCGGCGTATCACTGGCTGCCAGCTTTCCTTTGGAAAGAATCAGAATATGGTCACACACCGCGCTGACCTCCGAAAGAATATGGCTGCTGAGAATCACCGTATGTTCTCCCCCCAGGGAGCGGATCAGGTCCCGCATCTGGGTGATCTGCCTGGGGTCCAGCCCCACCGTAGGCTCATCCAGAATCACCACCTCCGGGTCTCCCAGAAGGGCGCAGGCAAACCCCACCCGCTGGCGGTAGCCCTTGGACAGATTCCGGATCAGGCGGCTGCCCATGTGGGTGATTTCCACCGCCTCCATGACCCGCTTTACCTCTGCCCGGAGCCTTCTTTTCCCCACCCCTTTCAGCTCCCCGGCAAAGGCAAGATACTCCCTGGGCGTCATGTCCGGATAGACCGGCGGAATCTCGGGAAGATACCCGATCCGCCGCCTGGCCTCCCGGGAATCCTCCCGGATATCCAGGCCGTCAATAAGGACCGTTCCTGACGTAGGCGGAAGATATCCGGTTATCATATTCATGGTGGTGGATTTCCCTGCCCCGTTGGGCCCCAGAAACCCGTAAATGCGCCCCTGCTCCATGACAAAATCCAGATGGTCCACTGCCGCAAAGCTGCCGTACCGCTTTACCAGATTCTTGGCTTCGATCAATTTCTGCGCCCTCTTTTCTTATATCTTCCCATATCCGGCACTCTTCCGCATTTATGCCTGGGTCAATGCGTACATTCCGTTTCCGAACAGCTTGGCATCCAGAATATACTCGTCAATATCCACACTCTCATCCGGCCTGTGGCACAGATCCGGGGTCCCCGGGAATATGGACCCGAAAGGCACAATATTGGGTACTGCCTGGGCATAGGTGCCCCCCTCGTGGCTGGGGGTGGAGTCCTTGCCCGTCAGCTCCTCGTACACCTTCCGCAGGGTCAGGATCAGGGGATGGTCTGTGGGGAACCGGTAGGTTCTGTGAATGTCCATGTCATCCATGACGATTCCCACCGGCTCCACCTGGGCCCGGAAATCACTGGTTACCTGGTCTTTATAGGTGTAGGGCAGACGGATATTCACCACCCATTTTAACCCCTGCTGGTCCAGCTCCATCTTGGACAGACTGAAGGTCAGCCTGCCGCACTCATCCTCCCGCTTCATACCCATGAGACTGCCGTCTGTGGTCATGCCGATCTTCTCCTGGAAGAAATCCAGGAATTTCCCTAAAGATCCGCCTGGCTTCTGCTCCGCCAGGAACATGAGAATGGCTACGATGGCATTTTTCCCGTTAAAAGGTGTGCAGGAGTGGGCACACAGGCCTCTGGAACTGACCTGCACCCGGTTCCCCTGGGCTGCGCCGGACACATCCCGCCCCGTACGCTCCCGGTACTCATCCAGAGCCTTGACCAAAGCCGCCGCCCCGGCCTCGTCCGCTGCCTCCAGAAGCGCCTCTGCCTTGTCGGGAACCATGTTAAGGATCTGCCCGCCATTCAGACTCAGCACTTTAAAGGCCTTGTCTGTGGGCTCCGTAAATTTATAGGACATAAAGTAGTAATTGATCCCCCGCTCCGTAAAGGACATGGGGAACAGACCGTCCGGGGTAAAGCCTGCATCCGGCGCCCCGCACTGCTCCACATAGTACCGCATGTCGTCCATGCCCTTCTCCTCATTGGTGCCTCCTACCACCCGAATCCGGTAATCTCCCAGTGGCAGCCCCAGCTCCTTGATGGCATAGAGGGCATAGAGAGCGGCGATAAACGGCCCCTTGTTGTCTACGGTTCCCCGGCCATAGACCCGGTTGTTGTGGATCTCGCCGCCAAAAGGCGGGTACGTCCAGCCCTCCCCGGCCGGAACAATGTCCAGGTGGGCAAACACCCCCACCACCTTGCTGCCGGTTCCGTGCTCAATGTAACAGACCCGGTCGCCTACATTTTCCACGGTCTCAAACCCCAGCTTTTTTCCAAGATCCATGGCGTACTGCAAGGCCCGTCTGGACTCTTTTCCGTAAGGCGCACCCTCCTGGGGCTCCCCGTATACGCTGGGAATCCGGACAATCTCCGAAAGAGACTTTACCATTGCGTCTGCATTTTCTTCAATCCGTCTGTTTAAGGCTTCTACCATATTGCTGCACCCGTCCTTTCCTATATATATGACTCACATACCTGTCAGAGGATTTCCAGTTCCTTACTGTAAGAATTCAGAAGCCGGCACCCGTCCTCCGTAACCAGCACCAGGTCCTCGATCCGCACCCCCATCTCCCCTTCCAGGTAAATCCCCGGTTCGATGGAGAAAATCTGCCCTGCCTGGGCGCAGGCCTGGTTGGCACTGGACACGTCCCCGTAATCGTGGACCTCCATGCCGATAAAATGCCCCAGCCGGTGGGTAAAACAGCTTCCGTAACCGGCTTCCTCAATGATGCTTCTGGCTGCCCGGTCAATATCGCAGAACCGGACTCCGGGCCGGATCATGGCCTCAGCCGCCCGGTTGGCTGCCAGCACCAGCTCATACACCCGCCGGTGCTCCTCCTTCTCCACCTTTCCGAAGAAAAAGGTTCTGGTCATGTCCGCGCAGTAATGGTCCTTCCTGCATCCCACATCCATAAGCACACAGTCTCCGGGCTTCAGGGCCACGTCCCCGCACCGGTAATGGCCCACGGCCCCATTGGCGCCGAAACACACCGAAGGCGGAAACGACAAGTCATCTGCCCCCAGACTCTGGTAAATCTCCTTCATCTGTCCGGCCACCTGACGCTCCGTGACCCCTTCCTTCAAAAGCCCCCTGAACTGCTCCATGGCCTGGTCATTGATGGCAGACACCCGGCCCATAGCCTCCTGCTCCGCCTGGTCCTTGATGCCCCTGGCTTCATCCACAGCCAGAGATCCGTTGACAAACCCGGCACCGCTCCCCTGGTCCATCAAAGGCAGCAGAAACCGGGAAGGCATGTTCTTATCCACACCCAGAACCTTCCCACTGTCAACCCGCGCCCCCAGCATCCCAATATAAGGATCCGTATCCGAAAACCGCACCACTTCGATCCCCGGGTCCTGGGGGAGGGTAAACATGTGATTCACAAACAGACAGTGCTTTCCGCTCCTGTTCAGATACAAAGCCACCAGCCGCTCCCCCGCATCCACCCAGATATCCGTCAGATACAGAATGGAAACGGCATCCGTCACCACCATCTGTTCCAGCCCCATACGTTCCAGATTCTCCAAAACCCTTCTTATCCGTTCTACCCTCATGAATTACACCTCTCTGCCGTCCCCCTACTTGGCCTCCAGCTGCGCCAGCTGCTCCTGGTACTCCTTCTCCATCCGCCGCTTTTCCTCCACCACCTTCTTCCAGGCATAAAGAAACAGCGAAATCGCAATAATCCCATAGCAGAGGAACACACGGAAATACTCCCCAAGCTGGGGATCATTGAACAGCACCTTTCCTGCCAGAGGCGTCATAAAGAACAGGATGTGGAACAGAACCGTGCCGGTAAATACCTGCCCCATGGTGGCCTTGTCAATGGATGCTCCGCCTACCAGCAGGGCTGCCACCGCATAGGTTCCCACCTGCTCATGGCTGTTGAAGGTCTGGACATTTCCGATATTCTGGAGAAAGATAATCTGCCCCCAGGAGGCAATCACCGTGGACAGCACCGTGGCCACGATCCGGGTCCGGTCCACGTCAATGCCTGCCGCGGAAGCCACCTGCATGTTCATGCCCACGGTGCGGATGTCCTGGCCCAGCTTGGTCTTTGTGATAAACACCACCAGCAGGCACACTGCCCCGATAACAATCCCCGTCAGCACCGGAACCTGGACAATGAAAAATGCCTTTTTCACTGCCGGAACTGTCATGATCATTCCCTGAAGCACTGCCAGCAGCACGCTGGTGATGACAAATCCCTTTGTTCCCAGAACCGCCTCTTTGACGGATTCCTTTCTCTTCACAATTCTGTAAGCCAGAACCGCCGCCGTCACTGCCGCAAAGCATCCCAGCAGCACCGGCAGGAACTTGACGAACATCACCTTCCAGGCGTTGTCCACCGCATACTTGGTTTCCGCGTGGAAGTCGATGGTATTTCTCAGGCCCACATAGATGGTCTCCCCGGCCTCATTCTGGGAGTTCAGCATAATCTCCGGGTTCACCATGGGGATAATGCTGCCTACCATAAAGATGAAAATCAGATCATAGACGCCTACGGCGAAAAATCCCAGAATCATGCCCGTGATCATCTCCTGGCCCTTGACCTTGTTAAACAGCATGCCCGTGAGAGTGCCCAGAATCACCGACAGCACCGTGGCGATCACTGCCGCCAGGACAATGCCTTTCAGACCGTCGAAGCTCCAGTGGGTGATCAGGATCAGGCCCACCTCCCCGGCCATGGCCCCCAGAACGATGCTGAAGTTCAGGCCCATGCCGCACAGCACCGGCAGGATCAGGGACACAATCAGAATGGCATTGCGGCCCACACGGGAAATGGTCTCCGTGATCACATAGCCTGCGTTCTGCCCGGAGATTTTGATGCTGGCCATGCAGAGAATGGTAAAGAGAATGGGGACCATATTGTCCTGAAGAAATTCCACATATTTGTTCCGTTTCTTATGCTCCATGGTCATTTCCCTCCATTCGCCCGAATCTTGGTCAGTGCGTACAGGATAATGCCGTTCTGCACGATGATACGCACCACCTCCGAAATACTGCCTGCATTGATAACCGCGTTGGCCACCGGGGTAGCCAGGGTCAGAAGACTCTGGAACAGAATCACACCCAGGACCACATGGAAGACCCCGGCCTTCCTGGGTGTTGCGCCGCCGATGAGGATGGCCGCCATGGCGGGAAATGCCATCATCAAAGGCGCCGAGTAGAACTGGTAGAAGCCGTAGCTCTGGGAATAGATGTTGATGCCAATGGCCGCGATCACCGTGGAGGCGATGATTCCCACGGTGCGCACCTGGTTGTTATTGACTCCCAGGGTCCGGGAAAATCCCGGATTGACACCGCTGCACCGCATGATAATCCCTGCCTTTGTCTTCATAAACAGCCACATCAGCACACAGCCCAGGGCAAACACCAGCAGCAGCCCCGTAGCCAGGGAAAAATCCTTCCAGTAAGGATTGTCCTGGAAAATGCCCATGGCCCGGAAATCAATTTTCAGAAAATTGTCCAGCACCTTGTCGTAGTTTTCTTCCAGGGTCATGGTGGTCCGCAGTCCTACCCCGGTAATAGGCCACACGATCTTTGGGTTGGAGTAGGGCAGCACCAGCCATGCAATGGACATCAGGGACACCACGGAGAATGCCATGTAGTTGCCCACGGTCATTTCCGAGCCCTTCACATTGTTAAGCAGCAGGGCATAGAGCCAGCCTGCCCCCATGGCAAAGGGCACCGACACCAGGCAGGCTCCCCAGAATCCAGCCAGTCCGGTCCAGTTGAACTGGACCGCAATGGAGCCGCCCAGCAGCCCGCAGAGAATCCCGATAGGCAGTCCGAAGTTCAGTCCGGCACCGCAGACAATGGAGATCATCATGGCCAGCACCAGGAACCCGTTCATGCCGATGCGGACCAGACAGTCCGAATAGATCATGCCCGGATTAATGCCCAGGGGGAATACGGAAACCATCAGCACCAGAAGGAATCCGATCACCACCAGCCTGGACACTCCCAGGTAATCAATTGCCTGTTTCACTCTGTTCATGAATTGGCCCTCCCTTCTGTTTCCGGCACCGGCGCCGCTGCCGCGTTCTGCCGTTCTCCGGCTTCCGCCGCCCCGGCCTTCTGCGGGCTTCCGGCTTCCGGCGCTTCCGGCGGCTTCACCCCGCTCATAAGCATTCCGTACTTATAGTCCTCATCTGTGGAGGACAGAATCCCTGCGATCTTTCCCTCCGTCACAATGGCGATCCGGTTGCACACGGACCGCAGCTCTGCCAGCTCGCTGGAGGTAATGATCACGGTAACCCCCTTCTCCCGGTTCAGCTTCATCAGGGAGTCCAGGATCATCTTCTTGGCGCCGATATCAATTCCCCTGGTGGGTTCCGACACAAAGAGAATATCCGGCTCCAGGGTCAGGGCCCTGGCAATGCACACCTTCTGCTGGTTGCCGCCGGAGAGACTGCGGACCGGCTGGCTGTGGCCGGTACAGCGGATATCCAGCTCCTGGATCATTTTCTTTGCATAGGCAATGGCCTCCTTTTTGTCGTAAAAGGGAATCCCCAGGCGCCTGGTCACAAAGCGGTTCTTTGTCTTCAGGGCCCCGATGGCGATGTTCAGCTCAATGGACTCATCCAGCATCAGTCCGGCTCCCCGCCGGTCCTCAGACACAAATGCCACCCCTTCATTAAGGGTGTCGCTGGTCTTTGTCACGTCCATGGCCTTTCCGTGAATCTTCACCTGGCCCCGGCAGGGGTAGAGCCCCATAATGCCGTTGGCAATACTGATCTTGCCGTGGCCGGCCAGACCGCCGATGCCGAAGATCTCGCCTTTTTTCACCTGGAAGGACACATCCCTGGCCACCTCTCCCGGCATACTGACGCCGAAATGCTCCAGTTCCAGACAGATTTCCCGGTGCTCCGGGGCCTCCCCGTCTGTCTGGCGGTTTAAGATCTCCACCTTCCGGCCTACCATCAGCTCGGACATACGGATGGTGGTCAGCTCCCGGGTATGATAGTCCCCTACCATTTCCCCGTCCCGCAGGACAAACACATGGTGGGTGTAGTTCTTGATCTCGTCCAGCTTATGGCTGATGAAGATGAAGGCAATCCCTTTCTCTGCCACAGACCGGACGCAGGAAAGGAAGGTCTCTGCTTCGGTCTCGGTCAGCACTGCCGTAGGCTCGTCCAGCACGATCAGCCTGGTATTCTCCTTGTCCAGCTCCCGGGCAATCTCCACAAACTGCTTGTAGCCCACCGGCAGACTGCCTACCCGGGTCCGCTCCCCCAGATCAATGCCCAGGGAATCCAGGGTGGTCCTGGCGTCCTTGTGCATGGAAAGCTGGTCCACCAGGTTTAACCGTTTTCCGAACACCATGCCAAGGGGGGTCTTTTTCAGATTTTCCCGGTTCAGCTTCACGTTCTCCGCCACATCGTACCCGTCGATCAGCATGAATTCCTGGTGAACCATGCCGATGCCGTGCTTCATGGCTTCCATGGGAGATTTGATGTCCACCTTCTCCCCGTCTATGATGACCTCCCCGGTAAATCCTCCTGTCTGGTGGATGGCCGGCATCCCAAACAGAATGTTCATGATGGTGGACTTGCCGGCGCCATTTTCCCCGATCAGGGCCACGATCTCCCCAGGCTTTACCTTGATACTCACATCCTTCAGGACCTGGTTGCCAAAGAAATCCTTTCCGATGTGGTTCATCTCCAATACAAATTTCCTGTCCAATGTCTTCCTCCTTCCCGGCTTGACCGGTAACCTGCTGTACCGGGTGTATTTCCCCCAGTGAACCAGGGGGCGGGTGTCCCCTGGTTCACTGGGGGTACAGAGTCCCTTTTTAAAAAGGAAGGGCCTGCGCGGCAGGGAACAGTCCCAAGGACGGATTCTCCCGTGCATCCCTTCCTGCTATATCAGAACCTCTGGTAAGAACACATAATGAAGAAGCCATTGTCATAGGTGGTTCCGCCGTCTGTGATATTCTCCACGTCCACGGTACCGCCTGCTGCTTCGCTGAGGGCCTGGGTGAATACTTCCGCATCCAGCTTCTCCCCGCCGGTCCTGCCTTCGCAGAAGGCTTCCGCATAGGCGTAGCTTCCGGTCATGAACAGGGTCATAACCGGTGCGGTCCAGGTACCCATATGGCCGGTCATGTCAGCCTCTGCCAGCTTCTCGGAAATGGCGTTCATCATGTACTCGTTGTCATACAGCTTGTCCTCCGGCACCTGGATGCCCAGTGCGGACGGGAATCCCACAAAGGGAGAAGGGTCGGAAGGATAGGTAAAGTAGGACTTGGTGTCCACCACACATTTGATCATGGGCTCCTGCTGGGCCGTGTTGGTGCCGAAGAAAGCAGTCTCGGCGCCGTACTGGTCCACGGCACGGGGCACGTCCTCCAGGACAAACTGCTGGGTGCCGGAAGTCCCCGCGTCGGACATGGGGTCCGGGGTGGTGGTCTCCACCAGGGTCAGACCCAGCTCTGCACAGCGGTCTTTCATATTCTGGAGACGGTCAGCAGTGGGCTGCCATGCAAGATGGCGTGGGAAGGAGTAATGGACAAATGTCTTTGCTCCCATGTCGCTTAACTCGTCTACCATCTGGAATCCCATCTTGGGAACATTGGCATGGTAAAATACGTCACAGTTGGCGGATGTGGTTGCGGAATCATCCTGATAGCCAGCTGCAATCAGAAGAATGTCGGGACGCACTTCGCGGATCTTCTGGCAGGCAGCAGCCGTTCCCTGTACAGCCTGGCTGAAAATAATGGCCTTCACATCCGGGTCGGACGCGAGACTTAAGGCTGTGGAAATGGTGGTCTCCTGCTCGGTTGCAAACTTATCCGGGAAAGTGGCGAGAACAACCTTGTCCGGATTCTGCTTCTGCAAAATCTCGGCTGCACGGTAGCTTTCCTCACTCTGGGACACAGTGGTGGTCATGATGCCAATCTTGTAATTGGCGGCCTCCTGTGCCGGAGCGGCGGTAGTTTCACTTCCTGAATTTACCCCCCCCCTGGGTGGCTGCGGCAGTCTCTGCCGGTGCAGCGGTGGTTGCCGGTGTGCTGGATGAGCCGCCGCAGGCCACAAGTCCTGCTGCCATGACTACAGACAGCATCACTGCCATGAATCGTTTTGTCATAATAAAATCCTCCTTTTTTTAATCTGCCCGGAAGGCCCTGTGCGCCGGAGCGTGTGGGAACCTGTGGGGCCTCTGGCTGAAGACCGGACATCTGGTTCCTGGATTTTAGGAATATTTGCATAGAGGTCTGACGTCTTCTGTCCTCCATTGTAGCAATTCGACGATTTGATGTCAAGATGTTCTTTGGATTTTTGTCCACTTTTCCACATCAGGAGGATGCCCCGTCTGAATCATTACAAAAACACGGGAGACCCTTTTAAGTTGTCTCCCGCTCTACAATCTCCATATACATTACCACCTGGTGGCTGGGCTTTCTTGCTTCCAGCACATCCAGCATGGTCCGCACGGCATTTACATTACAGTCGATAATCTTGGTATCCAGGGAAGTGAGCCTGGGCCGGCAGATTTCCGCGTAATTGGAATTGTCCTCACCGATCAGTGAAATCTGTTCCGGAACCGGAATCCCCATGTCCTGAAGCTGGTGGAGTACGCCGATAGCCATCAGGTCCACCACAGCGATGATCCCGTCAGTCTCCGGATGTTCTTTCATCAGCCGGACAGCCGCCTGGCCGCCGCCCTTTAGCGAACGTTCCACATCCCGGTAAATCCGGCCCTGGATTCTTCCCGGATATTTTCGGACCCCGTTCTCAAAGCCCCTCTGAATAATCGGGGCGCTGAGACGTCCTCTGTCCAGCAGGAGCACCAGGTTCCTGCGCCCCTTCTCCACCAGGAAATCCACGGCTTCCTCCAGCCCCTGGGCCTCATTGATCCCGATGCCGTATACATTGGGCAGTTTGAGAAATCCATTGCTCATGACCACAGGCGTCCCTTTCAGATACTGCTCAATGGCTTTCTGTACCACCGGCTTTGCATAAAATGCCCCTGCAAAGATCACGCCGTCCACCCGTTTCCCGGCCACACTCCGGACAGAAGCCACCACCTCTTCATCGGTAATGCCCGTATTGATCAGAAGGCAGTGGTACCCATGCTTTGCCAGCTCTCCTTCCATATAGAACAGACCTTCTATGGCATGCTCGGTATGGAGTCCCGGAATAAAAGTCATCAGAATTCCGATGGTCCTGCTGGACTTTGTGGAAAGCCCCCTGGCATTTTCGTCCAGATTATAATGATGCTGCTTCAGCAGCGCCTGTATCCGCTCCCGGGTCTCCTGCCCCACTCCCGGCTTGTCATTAATCACCCGGGATACGGAGCTTGCAGACACACCGGCCAGTTTCGCAATGTCATAAATGGTCATCCGTCTTTTCTCCAATGTAAGCCGCTTTTGCTTTTCACCAGCAGTATATCACAATTGACATATTTTTTCCAACATTTCTAAAACCGTTTCTCGTTCTCGGAAGCCGGAAAGCTTTCCGGGTATTTCTCGTCATACAGTTTGCTGAGGAAATACTCCTGGTACTGGCCCGTATACGTTTCTTCCATCCGCATATAGCCGTCCGGGTCAAAATAAGCAGCCGCACTGAACCCGGCCATACCGGAGGGACCTTTTTTATTAAAGGTGTAGGTTACATTCTGCTCTGCAAAATTCCTGTAACCATGTTCCAGCATCCCGTCCATGGCAGCCTTCAGGGTATAGTGGGTGGTCATGATCCGGTAGCCCAGGGGATAAATCTGTTCCAGGGTAACCGCCGGCTTTCCGTCCGGGGCCGTCACGTCCGGGAACATTTTCCACCCTTCCACATGCCGGGCCACATACTCTGCCTCGTCATAGGTCCTGGTCCGCACCACGGTGGTCATGTGGGCCCCCAGTTCATGGGCTGCCTGCATCCGGGCACAGCACTCGTCCATCATGGCCCCGCAGTCCCCATTGGTCCTGGCAATCAGGATGCAGTCCGTGCCCTTTAGGGCATCCACAGCCGCACGGACCTTGGCATAAAATTCCTCCCTGGGCAGAAGGCTGCCGTCATCCCCGGAATCCTCCATCTGGATGGCGCTGACTCCAAGGGATGCCAGCCGCCGGCATTCCCGGTATATGGCAATGGGGCTTCTGGCCCATCCGTTGCCGATATCTGCTGCCAGGGGGATAATGCTGCTCTGGGCGATCCGCCCTGCCATCCACTCACACTCCGTATAATCCGAAGTGTCATGTTCGATAATGCCGTTCATAGCCATGGAAAGCTCCCCGCCGCTGAGCATCATGGCCTCAAATCCCACAATCTCCACAGCCCGGGCAGATGCACAGTCATACACGCAGGGAACCATGATACACCGGTCACTTTCTTCTATCAGCTGTCTGAAACTTTTCTTATACATGTAATCGCTCCTGTTTTCATAATTTTCTTTGCCACATACTGCTCCATCCAGACGGAAACCGGAGTTGCAGACTGTCCGGACAGTATATTACAGCCCCAGATACTGGCTTAGAATCTCCGGCGGAATCTCTGCCGTAATCCCCTGGTACACAATGTGGCCTTTCTCCATAATGTAGCATTTCCGGCTGGCCGAAAGGGCAAAATTCACATTCTGTTCTGCCAGAAGGATGGTCACATTCTGCTCCCGCAGGCGTGCAATGATCTCCCCCAGCTCCTGGACCACAATGGGGGCCAGACCTTCCGTAATCTCATCCAGAAGAAGCAGCCGGGGATTCTGCATAAGCCCCCTGGCAATGGTCAGCATCTGCTGCTCCCCTCCGCTTAAACGGCCTCCCATAAAGGTCTCCCGTTCCTTCAGCCGGGGAAACAGCTCATACACCCGCTCCAGGTTCCAGGGCTCCCTGCCGCTTTCCGCCTTCCGTTCCGCGATCAGCAGATTCTCCTTTGTGGTCAGTGTAGGGAATATATGACGGCCCTGGGGCACGTAGGCAATCCGTTTTCTGGCAATCTTATAGGGCGCCATGCCCACAAGATTTTCGCCGCAGTACTGAATCCGGCCTGTGACCAGGCTTTTGTCCCTGGGGTTTAAGTTTCCTACAATCGATTTCATCATGGTGGATTTTCCCACACCGTTTCTTCCCAGCACACAGACGGAATCTGCCTCATCCACCTGAAAATTCACATGAAACAGAATCTGGCTGGCTCCATAAAAGGAATTTACATCCTCCAACTGTAAGATCATACGCCGGCACCTCCAAAATAAGCATCCTGCACAAACTGGTTCTCCCGGACCTTCTGGGGGCTGTCCGTCACGATCAGCCTGCCGCTGCTTAAGACACTGATCCGGTCCGAATAGTGAAACACAATATCCATGTCATGTTCAATGAACACCACGGTAAAATTCTGTTTCTTTGCCAGTTCCCGGATCATTTTCATGATCTCGTACCCCTCGGCCCGGGCCACCCCTGCCGTAGGCTCATCCAGCATCAAAAGGACCGGCTCCATGGCCAGGGTGATGGCAATCTCCAGACGTCTCTGGTCCCCATAGGAAAGCAGGGCCGCGGTTTCCTCCATCTTGTCAGCCATTCCCACCATGTCCAGAATCTGCCTGCATTCCTCCCAAAGATAGTTCTTCTTCCTGGGAAGCAGGCTCCATGTCTCTCCCCTGTGTTTGATCAGGGCTATCCGGATATTTTCAAAGCAGGTCAGGGCCGCAAAAAGCTTGCTGATCTGAAAGCATTTGGATATTCCCATATTGGCAATGGCATAGGGGGGAACTCCGGTAATCTCCTTTCCCTGAAAGAATACCTTTCCTTCTGTGGGACAGGTCCGGTTGATGATTAAGTCCATCAGGGTGGATTTCCCTGCCCCGTTGGGACCGATGATTGCATGCATTTCTCCTTCATAAATCCGGATACTCACATGGTCTGTGGCTTTCAGGGCGCCAAAATTTCTGCACAGTTCCTGTGTCTCAAGCAATACGTTCCTTTGCTGTTCCATATGTACCTCCTGATGTAACAGTTCATTCAAAGCGCCGTGCTACGGCTTTCCGGCCTTTTTCCGGAAGGCAGCCACCAGCTTCTCTACCGGACCATGTTTCCCCAGAAGCCCCTCCCGCAGGAAATAGGCAGTCAGCACAATGATCACACCGATGATGCCTTCATAGTATTTGGTCTTCACGGAAAGGTAATTCTGAATGGTGGTGATAATCACCGATCCCAGCACCGGTCCCAGGAATACGTACCTGCCGCCTACCACACACATCATAATGGCCTGCATGGACACATTGGCATCCAGGGATGTGGTGTACGCACCGGAATTGCGGAAGGCATACAGAATTCCGGCAATATCCGCGAAAACCGCTGACAGCACAAACACGGATACCCTAAGCTTCTGCACATGGACGCCCAGGAAGGTCAGCCGTTCTTCATTTTCCCGCACCGCTTTCAGCATCTGGGCATAGGGGGACTGGACCAGGAAATAGATCAGCACGGCACATACCGTCACACAGACCAGTATGAAGAAAAACAGGCTCCGGTAGCCGGATAACCATTCCGGCAGGAAATAGTAGGTGAATCCCACGGTTCCCCCCAGGGAGGTGGTCTTGTACAGTACCATCTGCACCGTGGTACACAGCCCCATGGTCAGGAAGCTGAAGGTAACCATATTGTTCTTCAGACATGCGGTTCCCAGAAACCAGGATACCGGAATCACCACCAGCACCGACAGAATGCAGGCAGGAAGCAGCGGCATGTGAAGCTTTGTGAGAAATACCATCAGCGCATAACCGCCGAACCCGAAATACAGCGCATGTCCTACGCTTGACATGCCTGCATAGCCAAACATCAGATTAAAGCTTAAGGCATACAAAGCCATTATCACAATCCGGGACAGAAAGGTGATCCCCACCTCATTAAGGGTCATACCCAGTACGGCAAAGGCCAGGAAAACGGCAGTTCCGATCCAGAATTCTTTTTTTATTCCTTTCATGGTCAGTCTCCTTTTCCTTTTGTGAACAGTCCATAGGGGCGGAAAAACAGAATTACTACCATACAGGCCGACGCCACACAGTTATAATAAGTAGGAATGATAATGGATGCGATTCCCGTAATCACTCCCAGGGTCGCCGCCGCAGGCAGACATCCTTTCATGTTGCCCATGCCGCCGATCTGGAGAGCCGGCATAACGCTGGCGAACACCGTCAGTCCTGCCTTGGGGGAGATACCGGAAATAGGCGCATTCAGGGCCCCTGCCATTCCCCCCAGACCCGTGCCGATGATGAACATGGCAATGTATAACAGGTTCACATTGATTCCCAGGTTGTCCACCATCTTCCGGTCACTGATAATGGCCCGGAAATACATGCCCAGCTTCGTGTGGTTCAGGACGATCCAGAGGGTCAGACCAATCAGCAGGGAGATTCCGATGGTAAACAGATAGTAGACAGGAAATGCCAGCCCCATGGAGGAAATCCGGATGGCCCCTTTCAGGAATTTAGGCACCGGCGTAGCCCGGACCGTGTAGCCGCAGATAAATACCAGCACATCACACATAATATAGGAAAATCCCAGCATGATCAGCCAGCTAAAGGTCATATCCTTTCCGTGAACCGGCCGGAGTACAATCTCCAGAAGGGCGCCGATGAGCCCCGGCACCACCATTCCCACCAGCAGTGCGATCCCAAAGGGAATTCCTGCGCTGGTGGCATAATAACAGATGTATGCGCCTACAATATAGAAGGCTCCCTGGCCAAAATTAATATTACCCGTTCCGGCCACGATCAGACTCATGCCGGAAGCCGTCAGATAGGTCATAAGCCCCGATGACAGGCCGATGACAATACATAAAAACAGGGATGACAGATTCATGAGGCTTACCTCCATGTTGGTGGGGATATGCTGCTGCCCGCAGCACGGGCAGCAGCAGAATCATTGTTACGATTCATAGGGCATCTTCTTGTCCGGCTATGCCGGACAAGAAGCACTGGGCATCCGCCCGATGTGGCTTACTGGAATCTGGAGGTGTCATAGCCATGGTCCTGGGCCCAGGCCTTCATCTCCTCTTCGGTAGGCAGGTAGTCGTCCCCGGTGAAGGTCTCGATATTGTCGCACACCACCACCTCCGGGAAGGCTTCGTCGAATTTGGATGTACCATAATAGATATTGGTCACATACTGGTTGTCCAGCCCGGTGCGGAAGTAATGCTCTCCGTTGCAGTCCGTATACTTCACCGCTGAAATGGCCTGGGTCAGTACCTCAGAATCCGTATAATCTTTTCCCTCTGCCACACAGGACTCCAGGGCCTGGGTCAGCACCCGGAAAATGTTATAGACCGCAAGGCCGTTGTCTGACGGGAAATACCCGTTCTCCTTGGCAACCGGAACTTCCGCGAAATCTTTTGTCCACTGGATCAGCTCCGCATCCATCCTGGACTCATCCCAGAAAGGCATGGTGAAAATCCCATGGGTGTAGCCGTAGGGGAATTCTTCCCCGGCAATCAGAGGCTGGTTGGTGGAGCAGTCCGTAACCAGGTCATTGTACACGCCGCAGCTGCTGAACAGATCGAACAGGGCTGCCTGCTGGCAGAAGGATACAAAGTTGGGTCCGCCGCCCTGCTGGAGAACCATATCCGGCTGGATTCCGGAAACGGAGGAAATAATATTGGAAAATTCCGTGTCGTTAAAGTTGATCCGGTAGCTGGCCAGCATCTGGAATTCCGGGTCAATCTTCTGCCCTTCATAGATCAGGAAATTCTCCGCGTCAATAGTAGCCGCACCGTCCGTACCTACAAAGCAGAAATTCTTCATGCCTTCCGTGCCTACACAGTGAAGCGCCAGAATCTTGGCAAAGCCCCAGGCGTTTTTGCCCATATTGAAGGCATAATCCGAATAGTTGCCCAGGGTGATCTGGGTGGAGGTGTTGGATACCAGGAATACCGGGAATTTGTTCTGGGAAGCCCATTCTGCCGCTGACGGGGCCAGGGCATCACCGCTGGTATAGATGGCACATACAGCACCGGAATTCTTGATATCGGTCAGTCGCTGCTTCACCGTGGAGGCGTCGCTTTCCGGGTCATAAAGCTCGCACTTAATCTGCTTGCCGTCAATGCCGCCGTTGGCATTGATCCGTCCTGCTGCCGCTTCCCATGCGGCTACCAGCCAGCCGTTGGTGGCTGCATGGGTGGAGGACATGTTGCAGATAATGCCGATCTTCAGTTCCCCGCCGGCCTCTTCGGAAGCTGCTTCTTCTGCTCCCGGGGCCGGGTTTCCTGCCGCCGTGGATTCCGGCGCCGCCCCCTGTGCAGGCTCTGCTGCCGGAGAAGATGCGCCTCCGTTTCCCCCACCGGAGCATCCCGACAGCAGCAGAAACAGCATACTGGTCACCAGAAATAAACTGAATGCTTTTTTCGTCTTTTTCATTTCGTTTCCTCCTGAATTTTAAATAATTGATCCGGACAGTAAGGCTCTTGTTTTTGTCCCCTACTGCGGCCCTGCAAAGTACAGCTGATCCGCGTTCCGGTAAAAAAGCCGGTCTTTCTCGTCTTCTGTCAGACCCTCCTGCTGCTCAAACATACGGATCATCTGCCGGTATGTAGCCCGCTGGAAGGTTCCCGGAATGTCGGTGCCCCAGATCAGCCGGTCAATCCCTGCCTGCTCCTTCAGCTCCTGGAAATAGCTCATTCCTTCCTGGTAAGGAAACCCCTCCTGGTCGAAAAGATCCGGGATTGCGGTCACATCAAACCACACATGGCCACAGTCTGCCAGTTCCACAACCGACTTCCACTTCCGGTACAGTTCCGGCTGCTGCCTCAGTCCCGGCCGGGGAAGACCCATGTGGCAGATCACCACCTTCAGATCCCTGCAGGTGTCCAGAATCCGTTTCAGTCCCTGGGGCTGGCTGCACGGAAAATGGATGGGGCCGGGGTCAAACACCACCACCATGCCCAGACGTTCCGCCTCCCTGCAAAGGCTGAGAATTTCCTCACAGTCCACATTCACACTGCCGTAAAATTCATTGAGCCCCCGCATCTCGAACTTAAGAACACGGATTCCCTTCCGGTACCAGCCGGACAGCGCCTGTACGCTGTCCATCCGGATCTCCACGGACACTGCGGCGGCTATCCGTTCCGGGCAGAGCTTTACCGCATGGACTGCCAGCTCCCCGGTACCGCTTTCCAGCCGCGCCATAAGCACGGATTTCTCCACACCGTACTCATCCATGACTTCCAGAAGGGTCTCTGCCGAAAATGCAGAGTCTGCCATAAAGGGCGGCATTCTGCGCCGGCTTCCCAAAGGGGTGTGGAGCATCCCGTAAGCCCCATGCCGGTAACCGGTCAGCGGGTCCACCCAGTCCGGCTCATGCTTCCCGGCCAGATGTACATGTCCATCAATGATTCTTCTCATAGCTTCCTCTCTTTACGCAATCGGTTGCTTGAATATTATAAAAAAATCAGCTTAAACAGCTAATATTTGGCAATAATTTGTAGTCATTCTCACAAATTTCCATATTTTTAAGCAACCGGTTTCGTTGCGCTCGCAAAACGTTCTACATAGCTGCTGGTTCTGTCATTTTTTTCCTTTTCCCCCGCATTCCCCCTTCTGTTTTATCTATTATTGCCTTTTTATGAAGTATACAACAAATATCCAAGGTTTTCAATATATAAAATTGACAGATTCCATACTGCTTTTTTGTTCATTATGCCAAAGCCCATTTTCTGCTTTACTCCCCCCACTGCCCATGCTATACTGGAATATGTTTCAAAATGCCAAATGATAATCAGAATATTCGGAGGATTAGATAGATGGAACGAAAACCCCTGACCGCAGGCCCGGTCTTTTCCACCATGTGCATGTTTGCATTGCCCATGATTCTGGGGAACCTGCTTCAGCAGTGTTACAATATTGTGGATACCTGGGTGGTAGGCCGCTATATCGGTCCCGGGGCCCTGGCGGCTGTGGGATCGGCCTTTGCCCTGATGACCTTTTTGACTTCGATTCTGCTGGGACTGTGTATGGGCAGCGGGGTGGTATTCTCCCTCTGCTTCGGAGGCCAGGATGAAGAACGGCTGGAGCGTGGAATCTGCTCGGCCTTTCTGCTGGCCTTTGTCATTGCGGCGGCTCTGACTGCCGGCTCCCTGGTGCTGGTGGACCCGATTATCCGGTGGATGAACATTCCTTCGGAAATCGTGGATATTACCAGGGACTATCTTCTGCTGGTATTCTGGGGGATACCGGCCATTGCCCTTTACAATTTCTTCGGCTCCTATTTAAAGGCCCTGGGCAATTCGGTGGTTCCCCTGGTATTTCTGGGAGTGGCCACGGTGGTGAATATTGTGCTGGACATCCTGCTGGTGGCAGTCTGGCCCCTGGGAACCGCCGGGGCTGCGGCAGCCACCATTATTGCCCAGTACCTGTCAGGCCTGGGCATCGGCATCTACACCTTTGTGAAAGATCCCAATATCCGGCGGACCTTCCGGCATTTTCAGATCCGCAGATCCAGCCTGGAAGAGATCACCAGCTATTCCCTTCTGACCTGCATGCAGCAGTCTGTCATGAATCTGGGCATCCTCATGGTCCAGGGGCTGGTCAACAGCTTCGGGACAGCGGTTATGGCCGCCTTTGCCGCAGGGGTCAAGATCGACGCCTTCGCCTACATGCCGGTGCAGGAGTACGGAAATGCATTTTCCACCTTTATTGCCCAGAACATGGGAGCAAAGCAGACAAACCGGGTCAGACAGGGATTTTGCTGCGCCGTAGGTACCGTGGTCAGCTACTGTGCCCTGGTTTCCCTGGTGCTCTGGTTCCTGGCCAGACCCCTGATTCTGATTTTCATCGATCCGGGAGAGACCGCCATTGTGGCTGAGGGAATCCGCTATCTCCATACGGTAGGCCCCTTCTACTTTGGAATCGGGTGCCTGTTTCTGTTCTACGGCCTTTACCGGGCCGTGGGGAAACCGGCCATTTCGGTGGTATTGACCGTGATTTCCCTGGGCACCCGTGTGGCGCTGTCCTACACCCTCTCGGCAGTGCCGGGGATCGGCGTCACCGGCATCTGGTGGTCCATTCCCATTGGCTGGGGGCTGGCGGACCTGGCGGGATTTCTGTGTTACCGCAGGAATAAGGAAAAGCTGACTGCGGGGGGATCGTAAAGGCAGCGTAACAGTTCAAGGGTTATCTGAACTGTCACAGGGCAGCCCCCTCATACCTTCCACAACCCCAGGGCCGGGGCCTTGACCACATAGATCTCTTCCCCGTCTTCCATGACCTGCCATCCGTCCTCCATAGAAGTCACCGGGTAGCGCTTCAGGGCTTCCTCCACATCCATATACCCGTAGCCTGCCTGACACACCTCCGCCCGGGACAGCTTTTCCGGGTCCAGGGCATAGGTGATGGAAAACCGTCCCTCGGAGGAGCTGTGGATCATATGGGCCGGCACCATGCCGGAGCCTGCAAATGCCCCCTGCTCCACCAGTTCCATGGTGTAAGGCGTCCCATGGTATCCATACCGGCGGATCAGTCCGTCCACCTCCCCGTTCTCCCCAAAAGCCCGGATTCCCGGTGCAATCACCAGAAGCTCCCCGCCGTCCTCAATCATCATCCGGGTCCGGTACACAGCCTTGTTGCCCACCCACATGGTGGAAAATTCCTCCGGCTCCAGATAGGCCACCACCTTCTTTGCCCGGCGTCCGGTATGGACGATACACCGTCTGGCTGCCAGGGCAGCCGCCTGCCGGTAAACCTCCCGGGAAGCCCCGGCAAAGATCCCTTCCATGGCTGTCCTTCCCTGGACCTCCGACGCCACAGTCAGAATATAGACCAGGGGCACAAGGTCCAGAAAATGCTCCTCCCCGTAGTCAAATACCGCCCGGACCGGGGAATCCACATTTCCCATAATCTCCTCCAGGTTGCACAGGGCCCCCAGAAGGTGGGTTCCGTTGATCATGGGCCTTCCTCCCAGCCCCACCAGCAGATTCTTGGTGTAGTTGGACATGCCGATGACCTCATGGGGCACCACCTGGCCAATGGAGATCACCAGGTCAAAGCTGCCGTCCACCACCAGGCGGTTCACTTCCACGTCCATATCCTCACAGTACCTGCCGCCGGACACCTGCTTACAGAAGCTTCCCGGTACTGTGCCGATTTTTACTGTGTCCTTTGTCCAGTCATGATACAGAAATACCTCCTCCGGGATATCCGCTCCCAGAAACCCTTCCTGCTCCTTCCGGCTCATGGCCCGGTGGGTGCCCACTGCCGGCATGATCCGCACCTGGGCCTTTTCCTTCAGACGGTGATACAGATACGCGGCAATCCTTCCGCCGCCGGAATAACACCGGGTAATGTCCGGCGGCACCAGCAGAACCCGCCCTGCCTCCGGCACCCTTGCCGCCAGCTCTCCCAGCATCCCTTCCAGCACCGTCTCCACCTGGTCCCAGGCCAGCTCCCCGGAATCTGACCAGGCGCTGAATTCCCTGACATGTTTCAGCACAGATGATACCTCCTCTCTCCTGCAATGTACTTACCATTTCCCCTTCTCCCGGCTGTACACCAGCACCAGCGCCAGGATAATCACCCCCTGCATGATCTGCCGCCCGGCCTCGGGTATATTGACAATGGTCAGGAAATCATCCAGCACGGTCATAATCACCGCTCCTGCAATGGTCCCTGCATAGCCGCCTTTTCCTCCGGTAATGGCCGTGCCGCCGATGATCACCGCCGCAATGGTCTTGGTATTGTAGCTGGTGCCCACATCCAGGAAGCTGGTGCCTGTGTACCCCACCAGAAAGAAGCCGGCCATGGCCGCGATCACCGCGGACAGAAGATACACGGAAAAAGTCACCCGCCCGGTGCGGATTCCGGAGAACCGGGCAGCCTGCTCATTGATACCCACGGAATAAATCTTCCGCCCGTAAGGGGTGCATTTAAGGACCACCATGGTCACCACAGCCAGAATGGCCCAGATCACCACAATCCCGGACACGATCCCCAGGAAACTCTGGCCGCAGACGGCCCGCAGCATGGGGGCCGCGTTGCCCTTGGGGGCGCCTTTGGTGTAGATCAGGAACAGGCCCTGGATCACGGTTCCCACCCCCAGGGTCATGATAAAGGGGGGAATCCCCAGCCAGTGTATCCCGGACCCGTTGATGAACCCCACCGCCATGCCCATGACAAGCACTGCTGCCAAAGCCGTGGCAATCCTGGCATCCTGGCCCATCATGATCTGGGCTCCGATCACATTGGCAAAGGTAATGGTATTGGCAATGGACAGGTCAATCCCCCCGGTGAGAATGGTCAGATTCTGCCCGATGGCCGCAATTCCCATAAAGGACGCCAGCCGCAAAATCCCCGCCATGTGGGTGGGCTTTAGATACCCCGGGGACAGCATCTGGGCTGCCAGCAGAATCACGGCCAGGATCACATAGACCATTACCTGGGAACTGCCGGAATATTTCCGGATCAAATCAAGTTTCAAAGTCTGTCTGTTTTTTATGTCTCCCACGTTCTTCCACCGTTCCTTTCTGTAACTTCCTCAATGCCTTTTATTTCCGCGGGCAACGAGCCAGGTGCCGCGTCTGCATGGGCATTTGACCCAGTGCGCTTAGGGACAGCGCCCCAATCAGAATCAGTCCCTGGCATACAAACTGGTAAAAGGAGGAAACGCCAAACAGATTCAGCATGTTGTTGATAATGGAGATGATAAATACCCCGGCAATGGTGCCCAGGGGATCTCCCACTGCCCCGGTCATGGCCGTGCCGCCTACCACGGTGGCGGTGATGGCATTCATGGCATAATTTTTGCCAATGGTGGCATCCGCCGAATTCATCTGGGCGCTTAAAAAGATTCCTGCCACGGCACACAGCCCTCCGGCCAGACAGTAGGCCCAGAACTTGACCCGGTCCACCCGGATGCCGGTGGAGTAGGCCGCATGGTCACTGCCGCCGATGGCCCGCAGCGCCTTGCCGTAAGGGGTACTGCCGGCCAGACGGCGCACCAGAACCAGTATCCCTGCAAACAGCAGAAAGGGAAATGCCCCTGACAGCCCCCTGGTGAGAAATTTCGCAAAAGCCCGGTGGACACTTCCTCCCGGCTTTGGCATCAGCAAAAGGGCCAGGCCGTCAAATATGGCTGTGGTGGCAATGGTCACAATAATGGGAGCCAGACGCCCTCTGGTTACCAGGGCCCCGTTGAAGGCTCCGCAGGCCAGGCCCACCACTGCCGCCGCTGCCAGGGCCGGAACAAAGCCCAGGGCCGAATCCGGATTCATAAACAGGACACAGACCACATTGCACAGGGCCACGATCCCTCCCAGGGACAGGTCAATGCCCCCGGTGAGAATCACCAGGGTCTGTCCCAGGGCCGCCATCAGCAGGGGAAAGGAGGACCGGAGAAGATTCTTAAAATTGCCCAGGGTAAAAAAGTCCTGGTTAAACACACTTACAAAGATCATCAGGGCCCCAAGAAACACATAGATGGTCACTGTACGCCCGTTTCGGTTCCAGAAATGCCTGTTCCGTGGCTGTTTCACCCTGCCGCACCTCCTTTTTCGCTTCTGTCCATGCCCATGCCAAGCTGCATGATCCGTTCCTCACTAAGCTCTTCCTTTCCAAGGATACCGGAGATCCGGCCCTCATACATGACCAGCACCCGGCTGCTCATGCCCATCACCTCCATCATATCGCTGGAATTCATGATTACGGCCACGCCCTGGGCCGCCAGGTCCCGCATGATCTGGTAGAATTCCCGTTTGGCCTCCACGTCTATGCCCCTGGTAGGCTCGTCAAAGAGAATGACCCTGGGCTCTGTGGCCAGCTCCTTGCCCAGAACCACCTTCTGCTGGTTGCCGCCGGACAGGCTGGACACCGGAAGCTCCAGTCCCCCCATCTTAATGGAAAGCCGTTCCTTCATGGACCGGCCAAAGGCTTCTTCTGCCTTCCGGTCAATGAAACAGCCCTTCATCCGCTTCTTCATGCTGGCCACAGCCAGGTTGTGACGGCAGGACAGCTCCAGCATAAGTCCCTGGTTCTTCCGGTCCGAGGGCACCAGGGCAATACCGCCGGCAATGGCCTGGGCCGCATTTTTCACCTTTACCGGCCGGCCGCCTACCAGAATCTCCCCCTCTGCCAGGGGATGGAGGCCGCTGATGGCATTGAGCAGTTCCGTCTGGCCCTGTCCCTGGAGTCCCGCCACTCCCAGGATCTCCCCCTTGTAGACCCGGAAGCTTACATGATCCAGCCGGGTGCCTCCCTGGGTCCTGCTGCCTGGTTCCGTCAGGTTGTTCACCTCAAAAATCACCTGACTGTCATCCACCGGGCACTGGGCCGGCGGGAAAATATTCTCCAGGGAACGGCCTACCATCATGCGGATCAGGTCGTCCTCGCTGATCTGGTCCATGTTCCGGGTGCCTATGTAACGGCCGTCCTTGAATACGGTGATCCGGTCCCCAAGCTGGAACACCTCCTCCATCCGGTGGGAGATGAATATGATGGTCTTGCCGTCTGCCACCAGATTGCGGATAATCCGGTATAACTGCCGGACCTCCTTCCTGGCCAGGGCCGAGGTAGGCTCATCCAGAATAATCAGTTCCGGGTCCCGGACCAGAATCTTTAATATTTCGGCCATCTGCTGCTCTGCCACCGGCAGGTTCTTAACCAGGGCATCCGGGTCAATGTGGATGCCGTACCGGTCCATGGCCTCCTGGATGCGGCGGCGGATCTCCTTTTTGTCCACACGGCCCAGACACCGGGCCCAGCCGGACACCCCACCCTCCCGGCACATCCGGCCGGCATCCGGTGCCTGACCGGAGCCGGCATGTTTCCGGGTGGTCCGGCGGCCGGACAGGAACCCGGTAACCGGCTCCTGGTTCAGGTAGATATTCTCCCACACCGTCATTTCCCCTACCAGGGTCAGCTCCTGGAAGACCATGGCGATTCCCAGTTTCCGGGCCTGCTGGGGATTGGGAATCTTCACCTTCTGGCCGTGAAAGAAGATCTCCCCTTCATCCGGCTGGTGAATGCCTGCCAGCATCTTTAAGATGGTGCTTTTGCCGGCGCCGTTTTCCCCGGCCAGCACATGGATTTCCCCTTTGCTGCAGGAAAACTGTACCCGGTCCAGGGCCGTGGTCCCGGCAAAACGTTTGGTTATGTTGACCATTTTTAAAATTTCTTCTGCCACGGTTCGCCTCCGTTATAAAGGAAGGGGGGCTGCCTCTGGGACAGCTTCCCCCTATTCTCACTACTGGTACAGCTTCTTAAGGGTATCCTCGTCCAGCTCGGTCAGCACCCAGTAGCTGTCCGGCATGTCTTCCCGGTAATACTGGTCCACATTGTCTTCGGTAACCGTCTCCATATCCATGACCACGTTGGCCGGTACCTCTTCCCCGCCCAGGGCCCGGATGGCTACCCGCAGGGCCTCCGCGCTGGTGTAGGTAGGGTTGGAGGGGGCAATGCAGGACAGCCCGTTGTCCTTGTTTTCAATCCAGGAACGGATGGCGCCGTTGTTGCCTTCGCTGGTCATGGGAACCAGATCCCGGCCTGCGGCAAGGAAGGCATCGATGGCTCCCTGGGTCATGGCGCCGCCCTGGGACCATACACCGTCAATCTCCGGGTAGGCGGACAGCATGGATTCCATGGCTGCCTTGCCCTGGGCATAGTCCCAGGAGGCATTGGCAGAGCCCAGGATCTCAATATCCGGGTACTGGTTAAACACTTCCTCTGCGCCGCCCCACCGCAGGGCATCGGTGGCCGTACCGGCAATGCCGTTCAGCACCACAATCTTGCCTTTTCCGTCCAGCTTCTCCACCAGCCACTCTGCACCGATGCGTCCGAATTCCTTCTCGTCGATTCCCACGGTGGCTACCTGCTCGTCAGTATCCACAACATTGTCAAAGGAGACCACCTTTATCCCCTCTTCCGTGGCTTCTTCCACAATGGGGGCCAGGGCTGTGGGGGAGGCCGCGGTGATAACAATGGCATCCACCTTCTTGGTGATCAGGTCCTGCATGTCGCTGATCTGCTTGTTGATATCGTCGTTGGAGTTGGTAATGTAGTATTCCCTTACCACGCCTTCTGCTTTCAGCTTCTCCGCCTCAGCCATGAACTCCTGCTCCATCTGGGCTCTCCAGGAGTTGCCGATGGAATAGTTGCAGAGGGCCACCACATAGCCGTCCCCGCCTGGAGCTTCTTCTTTCTTTTCCTCCTGGGCCTGGGTGGTTCCGGCTGCCGGGGCCTCTGTGGTCTGCTCCGCTGCCGGGGCTGCCGCAGGCTCCGGGGCCTTCTGGCCGCCGCCGCATGCGCAAAGGCTAAGGGTCATCACTGCTGCCATTGCTGCTGCAAATCTTTTTCTCATAAAACATGTCCTCCTTATGGATGCTCTCTTATAAATACTCTTAAGTTACCGGTCTGTCTCCCCAAAAAACAGCCGCCTTGCATTGTCCGCCAGAATCATCTGCCGGTGGGACGCCGGGATGCGGGTGCACTGGACTTCCACCAGGTTTATCAGCTGCCGCATGGTTCCATGGTTCAGCATTCCGGGATAGTCCGAGGACCACATCAGCTTCTCCGGGCCTGCCTGGCGGTAGCATTCCTCGATGATCTCCACCGACGAGGGCCAGGGGTATTCCTCCTGGAAATACACCGGCACCGTGGACGTGTCCATGTAGACATTGGGGCGGCTTTTTACCAGGTCCAGCACCTGCCTGTAATTGTCCTTTGGCATTCCCTTTTTAAAGCATGCGTCCGCGCCCATGTGACAGAGAACCAGGACCATATGGGGGTAGGCCAGGGACAGCTCCCTCACATCCCCGATATCCACGGTGCGGAACAGATGGAAAAATACCGGCTGGCGGTACTGGTTGCAGCAGTCCCACACCGGTGCCAGCCCAGGGTCTGTAAGCCTGGTGCCGGGGGCACACTGGAAGGTGCTGTCCACCTCCACCTTGAAGCCGAAGAGAAGGCCTTCGTCATAGATGGCTGCCAGCTCCTCTGCCGCCTTCTGCCCCTTCATAATGTCTACCAGGGCCACCCCCTTCAGACGGTCCGGATAGCGGCGGACACTGTCTTTCAAGTACTGGCTGTGGTAGCCGTAATAGGGATTTGGCATGAGAAGGGCTTTTTCAATGCCGCACCAGTCCATGTAGGCCAGAAGCATTTCTGCGGTGCTGCGGGTCTGCTCAAAGGACGGGGGCAGAAACTGGACCTGGCGGTCTCCGATGGCCACCCGGCCCAGGCTTGTGGAGCGCATGGGCTGTCCCTGGGTAATGCCTGCCACCTGCTGGTAAATGTGGGCGTGAATATCAATGACCTGCATATTCTCCTCCTGTCTTGTAGTGGGCTGGGGACGGGATATTTCGGTATTTTTACCTGGAAATCCCTGGTTTTTGTATGGGTTTAGTATACTATGCCTGTATTTTTCTGTATATATGATTTCATTGGAATATCTTTTGATTTCATCCTGTGTTGCGGATGTCTTATTGACGCTGCCGGGAATTCGTGCTTTAATGGAAACAGTTCCGATACCAGGAAAAGGAGGGATTATATGTATCAGATCTTATCATACCCCATAGGCCCCGGTCAGCCTACCTGGCCCGGCAATCCCACGGTCAGTCTGGAGCCCAAAGCTTCCATTGCCGCAGGGGGCCATGCCAATACCTGCACCATTCATCTGTTTAACCATTACGGAACCCATCTGGACGGGCCCCTGCATTTCTGCGGGGACGGGATTTCCCTGGACCAGGTTCCGTTTGACCGGTTCTTTTTCCGCAGACCCCTGGTGGCGGATATTCCCAAGGGTCCGGGGGAAAAGCTTGTGCCGGAGGATCTGGTGCCTTACCGGCAGGATGCCGGGGCCGCGGACCTTCTGCTGATCCGCACCGGCTTCTGGAAATACCGGCTGGAGGAGCCTGCCGTCTATGAAAACAACGGCCCCGGGGTCAGCAGCCGTCTGGCTAAGTATCTCCAGGAGGAACTGCCGGACCTTAAGGCCGTGGCCCTGGATTTTGTCTCTCTGGCATCCTACAGTGACCGGACCGACGGGAACCTGGCCCACCAGACCATGCTGGGTATGTTCCATAACCGGTTTATCCTGATTATTGAGGACGTGAACCTGCGGGGACTTCCTGCCGGATTCTTAAAACAGGTCTCGGCGGTTCCCCTGCTGGTCCAGGGCATTGACAGCTCCCCGGTTACCATGTGGGCGGAGTATTAGGGGCTGTGGGGCAGAGGATCAGGAACGTTCTGGCCCGGGTGCTGGCCAGGGCAGCCCAGGCACCCTCTGACAGAGAGTCCCGGCCCGGTTCCGGGGAACCGGCACAGGCAGAGACTGCTGCCGGTCTTTTGCGGACACACTGGTGCCTGGCGGTCATTGCGTTCCTTTGTGTGCTGCTGGTGTTTACCTTATGTGATACTTCCGGCCAGCCGGCGGGCCAGGAGCCGGAGGCAGGGGGAGGCTCCCGGATTCTGGTGGGTTTCTCCCAGCTTGAGACAGACAATCCCTGGCGGGCTGCCCAGATCAACAGCTTCCGGGAGGCCCTGCTGCCCAACGGCATGGATTTTATCTACCATGAGCCGGAGGAGTACACGGCCCAGTGGCAGCTGGAGGATATCCGCAGCCTGATCCGGGAAAAGGTGGATTACCTGGTGATTGTGCCTGCGGACCTGATGGCCCTGGCTCCGGTTCTGGAGGATGCCAAGGAGGCGGGAATTCCGGTGATCCTGATTGACCAGTCTGCCGAGACCATTGACCAGAGCTACTATGTGTCCCGGATCTCGGCGGATTATCTGAAGGAGGGACAGATCTGCGCCACCCTTCTGGCCCAACGGTTCGGGGACAGTCCCTGCAACATTGTGGAAATCTACGGCACGGAGACCTCGCCCGGCGCCCAGGCCCGCTCCCGGGGCTTCCACCAGGCCCTTGCCCGGTATCCCAACCTGCGGGTCACGGATGTGGAGTACGGGAATTTTGACCGGGTCACGGCCCAGAAGGCCATGGAGAATGCCCTGATCAAGGCTGCCGGCCGGGGCCAGACCATCCACGGAGTCTTTGCCCACAGTGACGAGGACGGTCTGGGCGCCCTCCAGGCCATCAAGGTGGCAGGGCTGGCTCCCGGCCAGATCGCCATTGTGTCCATCAACGGCATCCAGGACGTGTGCAAGGCCATCATTGCCGGGGAGTATCTGGGCACCGTGGAAAGCAATCCCCGCTGGGGCTTTCTTGTGGCTTTTCTGATCCAGCAGATGGAGCGGGGCGTCCGGCCCTTTCCCCGGGTGATGATTCCCTATCAGATCATTACCCTGGAAAATGCCGCGGATTATGCGCCTACGGCTTATTGACGATTATATTATGAAGACTAGTCTTTCTTTTCGCAGGAAGCTGCTTTTGTCCCTGGTGACCCTGTCCTGCATTCCCGTGCTGCTGGTGGGGATTGCCGCTTACCGTCTGTATACCCGGTTTATTTTCGACATGACGGAGAAAACATCCATCGAGACCATTGACCTGGTGTGCGACGATATTGACAGTCTGTTAAATGACGCCTGGAGCCTGTGTGACCTGCTGACCGGGGATATTATCATGCAGAAATATCTGCGCATGCAGTTTCCTTCCATCCGGGAGCAGTATTCCAATGACCTGGCCGGAAGTATGGAGCTGGCTTCCATTTCCACCTACCGGAAGGATATTTTCGGGGTGTACATGATCGGCCAGAACGGCGGGTGTTATAAGTCCAGCTACTATTCCTTCAAGTCCGGGGACATGCGGGAAACTGCCTGGTACCGGACCATTGCCAAAAGCCGGGAGGCCATCTGGTTTCCGCCCCATGAGGGCAGCTTCATTGTCCGCAGTTCCATCAGTGACCGGTTCATCACCGTAGGACAGCCTGTTATGGACAAGGCCTCCGGCCTGGTCAACGGCATTGTGGCCGCGGACATCCGGGAAGAGGCCATTACCCAGAAGATCCGCCACGGTCTGCGCAACGGGGTCATATGCATCATTGACCAGAACGGGGATATTCTCTTCCGGTCGGACGGGGTCCGGGAGCCCCAGAACTCCGGCGGGGTGTCCGGGGAACTGATCTCCCATATTCTGGATGCCACCGGCACCGAAGTGGGCAAATCCATTGTGGTGCCTGACCAGCAGTGTCTGGTGGTCAGCCGCACCCTGCGCAATTCCAACTGGCGGATTGCCGGAATCATTGACCGGGGGTTTCTCACCCAAAACAGCAGGGATATTACCCGGATTGTCATGCTGGTTCTGCTGATTGTCCTTTTTTCCTCCCTGTATGTGGCCATGCTGATCTCCCAGTCGGTTTACCGGCCCGTGCAGGTCCTTTGCCGGATGATGGAAAATGTGGAGAACGGGGATTTCTCGGTCCGCTACAGGGCTCCTTTTACCGATGAGCTGGGGCGGCTGGGCAGGAATTTCAACCAGATGCTGGAGCGGACCCAGGAGCTGATCAGCCAGATCTATGAGGAACAGCGGAAGCTGAAAAACTCAGAGCTGAAAGCGCTGCAGGCCCAGATCCAGCCCCATTTTCTCCACAATTCCCTGGATTCGGTTATGTGGCTGCTGCGGATGGACAAGAACCAGGACGCAGAGAAAATGCTGCGGGAGCTGTCCAACCTTTTTAAGATTTCCTTAAGCAAGGGCAATGAGATCATTACCATCCGGGAGGAGTTCCAGCACATCAGCAGCTATCTGTTCATCACCAACATGATTTACAGCCGCAAATTCGAGTATGCCATTGAATGTGACCCGGCGCTGTATTCCTACCGGACTTTAAAGCTTCTGCTCCAGCCTCTGGCGGAAAATGCCATTGCCCATGCGGTGCCTCTTCCGGGGCAGAAGGTCTTTATACAGGTGAGTATTTACGAGGAAGCCCACTGCCTGGTGCTGGCAGTGCAGGATATCAGCAGGGGAATGGAGCCGGAGAAGCTGGCGGAGCTGAGAAGGCAGCTGGCGGATGAATGGGGCGGGGACAAGCCGGGACCGGGCGGCAGGGCTGACCTGGAGCAGGACAGCGGCGCCGGTCCCAGGCCTGGCTTTCAGAAACGGGATTCCGGGTATGGACTTTACAATGTTAACCAGCGGATTCATATTTACTATGGAGGAAGTTATGGGCTGACCATTACGTCGGAGCCGGATTTCGGTACAGAGGTAAGCCTGCGGATTCCCAGGCAGAAAGGAGATGACCCACTTGTTCCGGGCAATGCTTTGTGATGACAACGAGATCATACTGGAGGGGCTGGCCGGCCAGATTGACTGGGAAGGGCTTGGGATCTGTCTGGCTGGCACGGCGGCGGACGGCCAGGATGCCTTAAGCCAGATCCGGAAAAACCCGCCGGATATTCTGATCACCGATATCCGTATGCCTTATATTGACGGGCTGGAGCTTTCCAGCCGGGCCAGAAAGCTGAACCCGGATATGGTGATTCTCATCATCAGTGCCTATGATGACTTTGAATATGCCAGGACTGCCATGCATCTGCGTGCCCTGGATTACATCTTAAAGCCCATTGACTTGGAAGCCATGACCAGGACCCTGGAAAGTGCCGTGGCCCACTGCCGCCAGTTCCACCAGGACAAACGGATGATGGCCACGGAGCTGCTGCGGAGCCTGGCCGTCCAGGAGGTCTCGGTCACAGACCAGGACCCTTTGTGGAATGAGCTTGACTTAGACCCTTCTGCCTGGTGCTGTTTCATCCAGGTGGACTTAGATGAGCCCAGTCTGGCCCGGCTGTCCGACGATATCCGGTATGCTTCGGAACGCCGGTTTGCCGGTCTCAACCAGCTTCTTTTACAAGAGCATTTCTTTCTGCTGGAATCCCATCAGTACCGGTACAGCATCTGCCTGGTATCTCCCTCTGACATGGAGCTGGCCATGAACCGGCGGGTTCTGGTGGACTGTATACGGGAGCATTTTCCCCATGGGGAAAGGTACTGGGATGTGAGTATTGCTTCCGGCAGTATCCTCCAGGGGCTGCGCCGGCTCCGGGACAGCGTCAAGGCCTGCCGGGAAGCCAGCAAGCTGCATTTTATCAAGGGCTCCAACGCGGATATTTTCTACGAGGAGGTAGAGTCCTATCTGCATAAAGAGCCGGAGAACCGGCTGGAATATCCGATCCCGGATACCCGGCTGATCGCCTTTATCCGGGAGCAGAACCGGGAGGGCATTAGCCGGGAGCTGGAGGAATTAAAGACCTGGCTGTATCACAGGGGCAGTGAAAGCTATCTCTATATGACCTTTTCCCTGGGCAGCTTCTACACCCGGCTCATGAAAGAGCTGGGGGAGTCGGGAATCCGTCTCCAGGACATTTTCCAGAATCCGGTTGAAGAATTTCAGAAGGCCACCTCCGGGGGAACCCTGGAATCCAGCATTGAAAATCTGAAGGAAACCCTGTTCCGGATCTGCGACAGCATCCGCATCAACAAAAGCCGGTACGGCAGGCTGATTGACCAGGCCATTGTCTACATCCAGGAGCACTACATGTCCTCGTCCTTTTCCATTGATGAGGTGGCCGGGGCGGTATGCCTGAGCACGTCCTATTTCAGCACGGTGTTTAAAAGCGAAACCGGGATTACCTTTACGGATTACCTGATCCGGGTGCGGATGGACAAGGCCATGACCCTTCTGAAAACCACCAATATGAAAATGTATGAGATCGCCGCAAAGGCCGGGTATGAGAATGCGGCTTATTTCAGTGCGGCGTTTAAGCGGTATTATGGCAAATCCCCTTCGGAGGTGCAGCAGCATCCATAAAACGGCGGCCAGAATCAGAATATCATAAGAAAATATCCTGAAAATTCGAAAAGGGGCTGTGAATAAATGGATAGTGTCATTTATTCACAGCCCCTTTCTTGATTGCCGAAAGCATACTCTCCATTTTAAAGAACAGCAAACATTCTTTCCAGGGTCCTTAAAATTTCATCCAATGGCATCCCCTCAACGCCCAGCCGTTCCAAATCAACCGGGTCACGTTTCATTGCATGTATGAATTGTTCCACATCAGCCTTGACTGCTGAAGTAACGGCAATTTGAACGGCAGGTTCTGCCAGAGGGAACAGCCGAAACACATCATTCCTGTGCTTTTTCAAATCCCGCTCATTGACATGGACTCCATCTGCTTTTTTCTGCCGCAAATCCAGCCATGCTTTCATTTTAAACAGCATCAGACATTCTGCTCCCAGGATTGATACTCCGTCCACCGTTTTGCGTCCGGACAGCATGAGCCGGTAATAATTATCGTCCAGCATGATGGCGGATAGGCTGGAGATCTCCTCCGATACCGGCAGTATAGCAATCCTCGTATCCCTTGAATTTTTCCCGAAAGGAATCCAAGCCGTTTACCATTTGTATCCCTCCATCAGTTCCTCCACTGCCTGTTCTACACACTCATCCCTATTGGCCCGTAGCGACAAGGCCAAAGATATTACATCCACCGCATGGTAATCAACCAAGGGTTGAGGGTCATATTTCCAAAGCTCCAACTGGATATAGTCAAGACTGCTGGTCCATGCAGGGTCAATTTCCTCAATCCCATCAAGTTCTTTGTACTTCTTCCTGCTTATGGCCCTGCATTCAATTTGGGGCCCGTTGAGCATGCTGTGTGCTGCCAATGCATACTCTCCTGCCATAGGAAGTTCAGAAAACAAATCCGCTTTTTGAACATAGCGCCGCTTTTGCACAGGGTCTATCATGTAGGGCAGGGCCTTTTCATAAAGGGATTTGCCGGAATCAACCGCAGACACGTAATCACTGCGGCCGACCCTTTCCACAGTGATCAGCTCCAATGCCTCCAGTTCCTGCACGGCCCGGGTCACATTCATGGCGGAGAGTTCCAGCCGCCTGGCCAGATCAACCTTGCGAACAAGCTGCACATCTGGCTTATAGATCAGGTACAATAGGATCATCTGCGCTGCTGGGGAGAGTTTCCCGGGAGCCGCCCTGGCCGATTTCATGCGCTCTTGCAGAACCACCCCCAGAAACGGCAGGTAAACCTGACTGCCTGGAACAATAAATGGTATTTGCGCTTCGATCAACGCTTTCCTCTGCCTGGACTCCAAATGCTTGAAGCGCAAAACAAGATGCTCCGGTTGGCCGGGCAGCTTTGCCATCTGCCTGCGGAAAGTGGGCAGACTAAAAGTCTTCTTATCTGTCTCAATGAGAACGCACTCCACTCCACCAATATGCAGCAGAAAATATTTCTTCCCGCTTCTCAAATAAAGTGGAAATCGATCCGCATCCGCCCATGGAGTTATTGTTGCCTCCAATCCAAGAGTCTGGTTCAAGTAATCCAGCACAGTCATCACCTCAAAAACATTATAACATTCAAATTGTTATAATACAAGAAAAATGTTACTAACAGTGTTTTGGTCATGACTTCTGGTGTTACAGTTAAATTCGATACAGCCGCCGCCCATTCTGTTCCGTAATGGCAACCACCTCTTCTGCCGGTACCTGTTTGATCCGGCTGATGGCCTCCACCACATAGGGCAGGTTCAGGGATGAGTTGCGTTTGCCTCTATGAGGTACCGGGGACAGGTAGGGACAGTCGGTCTCCAGGACGATCCGGTCCATGGGCATGTAGGCTACTACCTCTTTCAGCTTTCTGGCATTTTCAAAGGTCAGCACGCCGCCGATTCCTAAGTAAAAGCCCATATCCAGGTATTCCCGCGCCATCTCCACTCCGTAAGAGAAGCAGTGGATGACACCGCCTAAATCCCCGGCCTGCTCTGCCTTCATGATATCCAGGGTGTCTTTGGCGGCATCCCGGCTGTGGATCACCACTGGCAGCTTTACCTGGCGGGCCAGGTCCATCTGCCGGACAAACCAGTGTTTCTGGATTGCAGGGTCCGGCTCCTTCCAGTAGTAGTCCAGGCCAATCTCGCCGATGGCCACAATCCTGTTCTCGCCGGCAACATGTTTCAGCCAGTCCAGCAGATGGTCATTGAGCTCTCCGGTCTCGCTTGGGTGTACGCCTGCGGTTCCGTAAAGAAAGGGATACCGATGGACCAGGGCCAGTGTGTTCTTTGTGGTCTGGATGCTGGCGCCGATGTTGACTACGGTGCCGATGTTGTGGGCGGCCAGACTTTCCAGAAGCATGTCCCGGTCCGGGGCAAAGGCTTCGTCGTCGTAGTGGGCATGGGTGTCGAAAATCATGGGGGCTCCTTTCCGGGGGAAGTGTAACGGACGGATCTCGTCCGGTGAAGGGGACTGCATGTAACTGTTCAGGGGATGTCTAAACTATTACAAATGCATAAATTCCATACAGGGCCAGCAGATGAAGCGGGTAAAACAGGTAATAAGCCATTTTCCACGGCCAGGGCTGCCGTCCCCGCTGGCCGTTGTAGAGCCAGATCAGGCCAAAGGAGGCCATGTAGCCGGGCAGGTAGTACCAGGTGCCTGACACACACATCATCCAGAAAAGTCCTATGAAACAGCCCCGCTGCCGCCAGGCGCGGAAATAGTAAAAGACCAGAATCAGGAGGATTCCTCCGCAATCGTAATCCGTGTGCAGATACCAGGCCAGATAGAGGGCTCCCACCAGGACCGCGGCCCGCAGCAGGCTTCCTGTCATACCGGACTGGTAAGCCTGAAAGGTGGGCTGGGAGGAGGGACCCGGGGACGCTGACTGGGAAGACTGGCCCGGGAACGCTGACCGGGAAGACTGGCCCGGGGATGCTGACGGATTACCCAGAAAGTCCAGGGCTTTGAGTGTCAGCAGACCGATCAGCAGGGTGAAGAAGACATTCTGGACCATTGGACTGAACATGCTGCCGGTGGTCACCAGGTCAAAGGGAATCTCCGACACCAGGGCAAAGATCCCCAGCCGTGCCCCGTACCGGCGCCAGTCCCGGGTGTGGCAATAGCCTTCCACCAGCAAAAAGGCGTAGATGGGAAAGGCAACCCGCCCCATGGTGCGCATGGTCCGGTATACCAGGACCCAGTTCTGGTAGCTGGCCAGAAGGGTGGCATAGGCTGGCTGCCGGATACCGGAACCGGTGGCTGCCAGAAGCCTTAGCTGCTCTGCCAGGGCAGGAAGCCAGCCCCGGCCCAGCAGGAGAAATGCCGTGTGGTCAATCAGCATTGTGATAACGGCAGCCAGCTTTAACTGGCTGCCGCTTAGGCCCCTGGAAAACAGACCATGCCGGACTGGCTGGCTCCCCGGCGGATTTCCCGGCAGAATGCCGGACTCTCTCCCGGACATCAGCAGATTTCCGCTCCGGACGGCATGGATTTCTCCGGTACCATCAGGGACAGACTGCCTTCCGCATCCTCTGCACACAGAAGCATGCCCTCTGACATAAGTCCGGCCAGCTTGGCAGGCTTCAGATTGGTAACAACCATCACCTTCTTGCCTACCATCTCCTCCGGTGAGTAGCAGGACTTGATACCACTGACGATCTGGCGCACCTGGCTTCCGATCTTTACCTGGCTGCACAGAAGCTTCCGGGATTTCTTCACTTCCTCACAGGCGATGATCTCCCCTACCTGGAACTGGAGCTTTGCGAAATCCTCGTAGGTGATCTCCGGCTTGGCCTCCACGTCAATGGGAGCAGCTTCTCCGGCGGTTCCGGCAGCACCGGCCCCGGATGCGTTTCCGGCGGCTCCGGAAACAGCATCTCCAGCCTTGGCTCCGTCAGCATTTCCTGCTCCGGCGGCCTGTTCCGCTGCTTCCTGGGCAGCGTGCATGGCTTCCACCTTATCCAGCACTTCCTTTACATCCATCCGGGCGAAAAGGATCTCCGGCTTGCCGGTCACCTGACTGCCGGACGGATAGAGACCAAAGGTACCCATATCCGCAAGGGTCCGTTTGGAGGCATTGAGCTGGGCAAGAATCTTCGCCGAGGTCTCAGGCATAAAGGATTCCAGCAGGGAGGCGCCTATGGTGATGGCCTCCACCAGATTATAGAGTACCGTAGCCAGACGGTCCTTCTTAGCCTCGTCCTTGGCCAGGGCCCATGGCATGGTCTCGTCAATATACTTGTTGCACCGGCGGAAAATGTTGAAGATCTCGGAGATGGCATCTGCCACCCGCAGCTCGTCCATTTTGGCGTCTGCCTTTTTCACGGATTCCAGTACCACCTGCTTTAAGTCTGCATCCACTTCCTCCGCCGCACCGCCGTCCCGCACCAGGCCGCCGAAGTATTTGTTGGACATGGAAATGGTCCTATTTACCAGATTTCCCAGGATGTTGGCCAGGTCAGAGTTCATCCGCTCCACCATCAGCTCCCAGGAGATCACTCCGTCATTGTCAAAGGGCATTTCATGAAGCACAAAGTAACGGACCGCATCCACGCCGAAGAAATCCACCAGGGTATCGGCGTAAAGGACATTTCCACGGGATTTGCTCATCTTGCCGTCTCCCTGCAGCAGCCAGGGGTGGCCGAACACCTGCGTGGGCAGGGGAATGTCCAGGGCCATCAGGAAAATGGGCCAGTAAATGGTATGGAACCGGATAATATCCTTGCCGATCAGGTGCAGATCCGCAGGCCAGTATTTTCCGAACAGCTCTCCATGGCTGCCGTCGGCATCGTAGCCCAGACCGGTAATGTAGTTGGTCAGGGCGTCCAGCCACACGTAGGTCACATGCCTGGGGTCAAAGTCCACCGGAACCCCCCACGTAAAGGAGGTGCGGGACACACACAGGTCCTGGAGACCGGGAAGCAGGAAATTGTTCATCATCTCGTTCTTGCGGGATACGGGCTGAATGAACTCCGGGTGCTGGTTAATATGGGCAATGAGACGGTCTGCGTACTTGCTCATTTTGAAGAAGTAGGCTTCCTCTTTGGCAGGCTGGACCTCCCGTCCGCAGTCGGGACATTTGCCGTCCACCAGCTGGGACTCGGTGAAGAAGGACTCGCAGGGGGTGCAGTAAAGGCCTTCATAGTAGCCTTTGTAAATATCTCCCTGATCGTATAATTTCTTAAAAATCTTCTGGACCTGGGCCTCGTGGTCCTTGTCCGTGGTGCGGATGAACTTGTCATAGGAGGTGTTCATCATATCCCAGATCTGCTTAATCTGGTCTGCTACCTGGTCCACAAAGGCCTGGGGGGTCACGCCTGCTTCCGCTGCTTTCAGCTCGATCTTCTGGCCATGCTCGTCGGTGCCGGTCTGGAACCGGACATCATATCCCTGCTCCCGCTTATACCGGGCAATGCTGTCGGCCAGCACGATCTCATAGGTGTTGCCTATATGAGGCTTGCCGGAGGTGTAGGCGATGGCAGTGGTAATGTAGTACGGCTTTTTGCATTTACAATTCTGTTCTTGACACATGAGTCAATCCCTCCTAAAATAAATATCATCTGATTATTTCACACTATAACATAAAGTGGGGAAAAAGACAAGGAATGGAAAGGTTCCGGCATAAATCGGGCGAACATCCAGTGCTTTCTGTCTGGCATAGTCGGACAATAAGATGCTCCATGAGCAGTAATCATTCTTAAGCCACCAGGAGGAATTTACATCATGAAAGAATATATAAGAAACCGGGTACATGAATTGTACTGGAAGAATGATATAAATTGTGCAAGAACAGCCCTGATCTGTCTTGGCGAACTATTGGGAACTGCCATTGAACCACAGACCCTCCTGTCTGCGGCCGGACTCCATGGAGCCGGCGGATACAGGGCCCAGTGCGGCATCGTCGAGGGCTCGCTTATGTTTATGGGAATCTATCTTCATGTGCTAGGCAGAACAGACCATGAAATCGTGGCTGCCTGCCATGATTTTGCGGCAGCTTTTGACAGGACCTTCGGTTCCCTGCGGTGTCTGGAACTGCGTCCCACCGGTTTCTCGGAAAATGATCCGCCCCATATGTGCGAACAACTGACTTGTGACGGGATCGGATTTGCTTACCAGTTTATCCTGGATTTGCAAAATGCGGCCGGATGAGAAGGCGGCTGAAAGCAGGGAAATACTTCTTGTCCGGTTCAGCCCGGGCAAGAAGATGCCCCTGCAAATAGCAGCATCTGTTACCTGCTTTGGGATTAACCCGCAGCCTCCTGCCTTTCATAAAATGTGCTTTTCAATCACACACGCATGTCCCTTTTCCTCATCATAACTGATCCCCACCAGAAGGATTTCCCCAGTGTAATTCTCTACCCAGGAGGCATACTTTTTTTCCCTGATCTGGGCAATGGCTCCCTGGGCGGAACGGTTCCACTTCAGTTCCACCAGAAGCGCCGGTTTGCCCACATTCCGTTTGGGCAGGTACACCACATCCGCATAGCCTTTCCCGGAAGGCAGCTCCAGAACCGGGTTCATGTAACAGACTTTGGCACTGTAGTAGGCCATGAGGATGGTGCAGGTAAGGGAGTTTTCGTTATTGTATTTCAGTATGGAGGCTGTCTCGCTGTGGATGGCGGCCACCCCTTTTGCCACGGCTTCCCCATCCATGGCCCAGGTGCTTTTCAGCAGGTCTTCGGAGCGCTCCAGGGACTGGATCAGGCCGTCCCAGCCGCCTACCTTCACGGCTCGCAGATATTCCTGGGTGATTTCCAGGTTGGGGATAAATACGTTTCCGGCTGTCTTGTCATAAGCCAGGTACCCCAGGTGCACCAGCAGAGTCAGTACATCGTCCTTTGTCTTGAAGGTGGTCATATCGTTCTGGCTGGTGGACGGGTCTATTCGGCAGGGAACATTTCCCAGCATCCCGATTACGGCTTCCTTGAGACCGTCAAAATTCAAGTCAATATACACCTTCAGCGCCTCATAGGTCTCGGTCCCGGTCCAGTAGCTCTGAAACTGGCCACGCCGCATTACATCCGTCACGGATTTGGGATTGTAGATGTGCATGCCATTCAGCACATATCCATCGTACCATTTCTCCATTTCCGGGAAATCAATCCCTTTCTGGCTGCACAGCTTCTGAACCTCCGTCCTGGTGAATCCGAAAAATCCGGCCAGGTCCGCAGAATCCAGCATGGAGAATTCTTCAAAAATGTTGACAGCCGAGTGCTCCCCATACTTCTTGACAGGCAGAATTCCCGTCATGTACACCAGATTCACATACTCCTGCCCCTTAAATAATCCCCGCAGAAAATCCAGATAATCCTTCTGGGCCTCCTTCTGTTCCCGGGCAACCCGGAACACACAGTCCCACTCATCCAGAATAAAGATAAATCCCGTTTTCGTCTGATTGAAGATTTTGTTCAGGGCCACTTTCAGCCTGCTGCCTGGCCCAAATCCCCGGCAGTCCGGAAATTCTTCCATCAGCTCTTCCACCACCGCATCTTCGATCTGCCGGATAAAGGTATCCAGATCCCGCCTGGATTCCAGAAACTGCTGGATATCCAGCCGGATCACATTGTGCTGGTTTAAATGCTCCCTATATGACCCATCCTGCTCAATCTCCAGTCCGGAGAAAAGCTCCGCCGAATCACACCCGCGGCTGTAATAGGCGGCCAGCATGTTGGCTGCCATGGATTTCCCGAACCGCCGGGGCCTGCTGACACAGATAAACCGCTGCTCTGTCCGGTATGCTTTGCTGACCCTTGCGATCAGCATGCTCTTATCCACGTAGATGTCAGAAAACCGTGCCATCTCAAATGCCGTATTGCCTGGATTCACGTAAATGCCCATAGACCTTCACCTCTTTTCCCCACTGACCGCCGCCTCAGTCCAGAGGCTTCCTGTAAAACCCGCCCACAAAGTTCTCCGTAGGCAGAATATTGATAATAATCTTTTCATCCACCTCCTCCAGCAGATGGAGCACATCCTGCACCTCGTAGGAGGACACCACCGTATGAAGCAGGCTCATCTTCTTGCCGCTGTAGCCCCCGTAACCGTCCATTACCGAAATCCCGTGCATAAAGGAATGAACATAGGCATCCACGATCTCCTTTGGCTTCTGGGTGGTGATCTGAAGGGTCACCCGCTTGAACCGGTGGTAGAAGTTGTCAATGGTCTTGGTGGAAATGAACTGGAACAGGATGGAATACCCCGCATACTCCCAGCCAAACAGAAATCCGAACAGGCACAGCATGGCAGTGTTAAACAGAAACACATACTGCCAGATGGATTTCCCGATCCGGTTGGACACGTAGAGGGCGATAAAGTCCATTCCCGCTGTGGAGGCATTGCCCCGCAGCGCCACGGCCACAGACAGCCCATACAGCACCCCTCCGAAGCAGATGTTCAGAAGGGGATCATCAAACAGAGGCCTGGAAGGAACCAGCTTCAGCAGGATACTGGCCAGCACCACCTGGGCCATGGAAAACAGCACGAATTTCTTTCCGATGTGCCGGTAACAGAAGACCGCCACCGGAATATTCAAAAGCACCATACCCAGGGAGGTGGAGAACCGGAGACCAAACAGGCCGGCAATGTTCTCAATCAGGGTGGCGATTCCGGTAAAACCGCTGGGCAGAAGGTGCACCGGCGTCATGAAGGTCTGCATGGTAAATGCCTGCAATAAAGCCGATGCCGCTACTGCGGCGGTTGTGATCATATAGCGCTTCTGTCTGTTCCAGTTGTTCATGTATCATTCTCCCTCCGTGCAACCATGTTCACACAGCCCTCTGCTGTCTGCACTGCCGGTACTCTCTTTTTCTTAGATTATATCAGAAAAAAGAACCTGTGACTATTCAAAATTTTCCGTTCCCCTACACCGGCAGCTCCTCCTCCGTATCCGTCTGTATGCCGTTGACATAGCAGATCCCTTCCCGGCCGCTTCGTACCGCCTCCTGGATCAGTTCCTCTGTGTCCATGAATTCCCAGCTTCCCAGAACCGTCAGCAGCATTGGCATATTGACCCCGGCCAGAACATGGACCCGGCTGTCAGCCAGGAACTCGGAACACAGGGTGCAGATACTCCCTCCCAGCACATCCGTCATCATAATCACCTGATCCTCCTGCCCGCATTTCTCAAGCTTCTGCCGGATCCGGCTGCGAATCTCCTCCCCGGTGGTGGTCTCACACATACACAAGTGCAGAATCTCCGGGCCATCCCCCATAATCAGGGCCGCAGAACGGATCAGCTCCCGGCTGAAATACCCATGGGTTGCAATCACAAAATGTTTCATATTATATCTTCCCCTCCTGATTCATTTGCATTCTTTATGATCTGATAAATAACAGCTGTCTCTTCTTCGTTAATCTCCACCCCATATTTCATTCCCACAGGGGAGAAGGCCCGCTGGAACAGGCCGGCAAATTCCGGGGCCTGCTGCTTCATATGCTCCAGCCCCTGGCATTCTGTAATGGGGTTTCCCCGCACCAGCCGCTCCATCATGGCGCTGATGTGGACAAACAGATTGATCTTGAGATTATTGGGGAGCATCCGGTGGGTATACCGCTCAAACCGCTCCAGGAAACTCTCGATATCCTGCATAAGGATTCTGGCATCAATAATCGTCAGGGACCCCACCATATTCTCCAGGGAGAAATTAGCCACCAGGCGGTTGTTGATCCGCTGCCGGTGCTCCCCGGAAAGGCTGTCCCCGAACAGACTGCCCAGGCTCCCCTCTTCCTCTCCCAGGATCAGTTTATCAATAGGAATAAAACGGATTCCCGGCAGGAACGGATTGTCCGTACCCACCACTGCCAGCAGGTGATACTGCTCCGGAATCCCTTTCCGGTTCTTCAGATGCTGGAAATCCATGGAGCGGATCTCCAGATCCGGAATATCAAAAAATGCTTCAGCCAGCAGATGCCGGATCTTGCCTGCTGTGCCTTCCCCGCTGATGCAGGTGGTAATGATCAGCCGCTTCCGTCCTGCCGCCGGCTTCACAGTGCTGTACCGGGGCCCATGGCCCAGGATCTCCCCGGAGATAATCCTGTCCGCAGGCTGGTTCTCCAGAATCCGCCTTCCCACCGCCATCAGCAGGGGCAGGTTCACATGGGTCACCACGCTTACGGAACACTCAGGCATGGCAAGCGCCCCTGCCAGCCGGTCCGGCATTATGTCCTCCAGCATGGACCCGCTGTCTGCAAACACCAGCACATCCCCCTCCTGCCGCCCCTTTTCCAGACTGTCCCGCAGCTTCTTTACCAGTTGGCCGAAGCTTGTGTCCGGTGCCAGATCCACGGGCTGGAAAATATGCTTTCCCAGACAGTTGTTGCACACATTGGACATACTGTGGGCTGCCGAAGCCCCATGGCAGACCACCAGGGCCCGGATAGGGGAATCCGGCATTTTCAGCATAACATTGCGGAAGTACAAGGTGAAGAATACCGAGTCCTCCAGGGAAGCCCGCCGCTCCAGTTCCCGGCCCAGATACCGGGAAAAATCCTCTGCCAGCCGGTATTCCTCCCCATAGCTTTCCCGCAGCTGCCCCAGCAGCCGGCGCAGCTTTGGTTTCTCTCCGATCCCCTCCAGCAGGGTATCCGGATTGCAGGCCAGATACAAAGAAACCATGGACACCAGCCCATGGGGCGGTTCCTTCCCGCCGGTACTGCTGTTCATCTGCCGGTAGTAATCTTCCGTCCGCTGGTCATAGAACCTGATCTTCTCCGCCTCCAGATACTGCCTGCGGATAAACAGCTGGTCCAGATACTGCTCCAGGGTATGCTTCCAGGATTCCTCAAAGCCTTTCCAGCTTCCCTCCCCGTTCTCCACGGTCCGGTAGGCAATCACCAGCTGACTGAAAAAGGAAACGGCGATTACCTGGTCCGGGCTGGTCCTGCGGATCAGATTGCGGATATCCTCCCCGGGTGATATGCTCAGTTCCCCTGCCTGCCCCGGCGGCTGTAAGCCCCCGGACAGCTGGCCCAGCAGATACGCCGGATAGCAGGACCTGGTAATGCGGATTTTCCCGTCCCGGCTGTTGACCAGGGCATTGCCGCACAGGTACTGGATGATATTGATCAGTTCTCCTATATTTCCTTCATAAGAGAACGACAGCATATCCTGGATCACGGTACGGCTGATCCGGATTTCTTTCTCCAGCTTCCCTGCCTCCCGGATGAAATGCTGGTAGATCATCTGCAGCTTCTCCTCCTGCACCCGCTCTTTTAAGTCCGGGATCTTTACAAGAATGGGAATCCTTCTGCGGAAGGTCTGGAGCATGTAGCTGGATACATCCAGATTGCTGGCAAAGATAAAGCGGACCCGGGCAGTCCTCCAGCCGCCGGTCTCCCCCATACGGCGGAAAATCCCCTTATCCATAAAAGTAAACAGCTTCTCCTGGCCCTCCGGACTCAGCCGGTGGACCTCATCCATAAACAGGATTCCGCCGTCCGCTTCCTCCAGAAGCCCCTTCCGGTCACTGACTGCCCCGGTGTAGCTTCCCTTCATATATCCAAAGAGGCTGGATGAGAGAAGCTCCGCATTGTTGAAATACTGGGCACAGTTAAAAGTAAGAAAAGGTGCGTCCGGTTTCAGGATTCCCTGGGCAACCGCATACCGGTGGGCCAGGGCTGCCAGATGGCTCTTGCCCACTCCGGTACTGCCCTGGATCAGAATCGGCAGGCCGTCCGGCGGATACCGGATGGATATCTTCACCTGGTTTACCACTGCTGCCAGACTTCCCTCGGCTCCTGCCATGGCGGAAAATACATCCTCCTCCCTGGGGCAGCTGGCCTTCAAAGACAGCAGCTCCTCCACAGAGCAGAAGGTGTTGGAATACAGGGGAACCCCCAGCAGCTCCTCCAGCACCTGGTGGTCAAAGAAGCACACTGGCCGGGAGCTGGTCTTCACCAGCACGTCCTGGGCCACCAGCTGGTTTAAATATCCGCTGGCCGTATTCCGTTTCAGGTTCATAACCGACGCAATCTGCTCGGCTGTATAGACGGAAAAATCCTTCTGCTTTTCCAGGTCCCTGGTGATTCCCGCCAGATACCGGACAATGCTGTCTTTTACCATAGAAATATGCTCCTTTCTTCCTGACAGGCCGGCTGCCTTGCGGCAATTCCGGTGAATAAAGCACCGCCCTCTGCACGCCTGCAATGCCGGACGCAGGCACCACCCCTGCCCCGGAAAGTGCCGGGGACAGAAAGCCTCCGGCGGGAGGATTGTCCCTCCCTCCTATATTTATAAGCAAAACCCGTGCCAAATGTATACGGACAGCCGCGGCTGCCTCCGGTCCCATGCCCGCCCATGGCTTCCGGGGCCGGAAGTCCCAGGGCCCAGGGGGAATTCCGGCTCCCTGCCAAAGACCGGTTTCGGGTCGCTTCTATGTTCCGGTTCCATTATAATACAAGGTGACAGTGTCGAAAAGATATGAAATTAGTGTCGAATTCATGGGTTCCAGGGTTCCGGCATCCCTGTCCCGGCAAAAAAAATTCCGCTGCCGCCGCCGGAATCTGCTTTCTTCCGAAAAACCCGGAAAACAAAGGGCCAGCCCTGCGGCTGCCCGATCCGCCCCTGCCGGATTTGCCTGATGGAAGTTTCTTCAGTCACAATTCTGGCATGGAAAATGCTTATAATAAAAGTGAGCTCACAGAACAGATGCAGAGGAGGATTTCTTATGGTAAAGCTTTTACGAATCGATGACCGGCTGATCCACGGCCAGGTAGCCTATGGCTGGACCCAGGCACTGGGAGTCAGTGTCATTCTCATCGTCAATGACGATGTGGCCCACAACGAGATGCGCAAGGTAGCCTATAATGTAGGCAAGCCTGCCGGGTGCAAGCTGTATTTCCGCGACATGGCAGAAGGGGTGGCCGCGGTAAAAAAGCTGGAGGCTTCCAGCCACAAGTGCCTGGTACTGGTGGACAATGTAAAGGATGCCCTGACCCTGGTGAAGGAATGCGGATGCATCCGCACCGTGAATCTGGGAGGACAGCGGATGGCAGAAGGAAAGCGGTTCATCTCCACCCTGGTGGCCGTGGATGACCAGGACATCCAGATGCTGCGGGAGATGGAAGCTCTGGGAAGCCAGCTGGAGATCCGAAAGGTTCCTTCCGACACGGCGCGCCGTCTGGAAGAGCTGGTGTAGGAAAGCAGACGCGGCTCCGGTAATACCGGAACTGTCACACAGAAAGCCGTTACGGCCACCCCGCAGCGGCTGCACCCAAAGCTACAAAGTAACAGTCCCGACGGGGCATCTTCTTGCGCTGCCCGTCTGAACTGTTACGCTACAAACACAAGGAGGAAATGGTTCATGTTAATGACAGCAATTCTCATCGGCCTCATCGGCGCCCTGTCCCAGTGGGAGAGCCGTATGATGGGCGAAATCAAATTATCCCAGCCCATTGTCACCGGACTGATGGTACCCTCAGTGGACAAGGGGACACACGGTTTTGCACCACAGATTTGCGATTCTGCCGCGTTACTGTCGCTCAGCGTACGTCCAGTACGCTTCGTTCCAGTGCCTTGCAGAATCACAAATCTGTGGCGCAAAACTCCTTCGGACCCCAAGTACCGTATTTTGGTGGCTGGCAAGGCAACGGAATGAGGCGTACTGGACGTACGCCGATTGACGTTAACGCCGCCAGCCGCCAAAATACGGCACTTGGGGCGTGTGTCCCCTTGTTCACTGAGGGTAAACATGTTGAAAACAAATCATCTATTGGTATAATTTAATTGTTGCCATATTGGAGCAGACACGCTCTAGAGGGTATGGGAACTTTTACCGCATATTTGGGAAAGAAATGAGGATTGCGATGAACACAGTCAGGATATTGAATTTTGGTCCAATCCATGAAGCTTCCATTGATTTGGAAATGAATTTGCAGGTTTTGATAGGGACCCAGGCATCTGGAAAAAGTACAATCTGTAAGGTGGTTTATTTTTGCCAGAGGATACGGGATTATACGTTGGATTTTTTGATGGACGCAAGACAATTTACGGATAATCATCAGAATGAATACTTTAATAACTATTACAATCAGGCTTAATAAAGATGGATATATCCGTTTTGCGTTTGATCCTGAACTGAAAAATGGAATCTTAAATTTGATAAGTAATGCTTCCGATATGTTTTTGCACGGTTTTGAAAATGGCAAAATAAGTGCGCTTATGGATCAGATGACTGCATTAGGAATGATGAGGGAGCAGCTCTACAGTGCATTAAACCGTCTTTTCAGAAATGATATGGAACTAATCTATATCCCTGCAGGGAGAAGCCTTCTGGCGACTATGTCTGAAACGCTTCAGGATTTTTCGATTTCGGACATGGATCTGGCAATGGAGGAGTTTATCCGTTTAATCAGAAAGACAAGAAGCAAATTTGGAAGTAAAATTCCCGATATTGTAAAAAATTACACCAAAACCGTAAAAGGCCAGATTAATAACAGCTCGGTAGAACTGGCATATGACTTAATACGAAAAATATTCAAAGCAGATTATACCAGTGAGAATGAAGAAGAGAAGATTTATTATGATGAGCGGCATTGGGTTAAGCTGATGTAGGGATCTTCTGGCCAGCAGGAAGTATTATGGATTTTAATGCTGGCTTTTATTACGATTCTGGAAGGAAAAAAGAGTTTTATAGTCATTGAGGAACCGGAAGCCCATTTATTTCCGGTGGCCCAGAAGGATGTAGTAAACCTTATTTCGTTAATGGTTCATACGGCAGGAAGCAAAGTAATTATTACCACTCATAGTCCTTATATTCTGACTTCACTAAATATTTTGTTATATTCCGGCAAGGTGGAGGGAAACCAGAGGCGGGGCGTGCGGATGGTCATTCCTAAAAATCTGAGGATTTCTCTGGAAGATTTTGCTGCGTATAAAGTAGAAAAAACGCAGAATGGGGGTCAAGCCTGGAATCCCTGATGGATATGGAAAGTCATCTGGTACGAACCGATTATATTGATGAGGTTTCTTCAATAACCAACAGAGAACTGGATCATTTACTTGATATGGAGATGGGATTATGATATGTAATCAGGTGCAGGCATGCGCTGCTGGGGAAGTGGCTGGGAAACCGCAGGCGAAATGTGCGAATCACAACCGCAAAGAGTGTATTGTATCATCGGATAAGCGTTCCAGGATCAAATTTCTGGTCCATGGTGCGGAGAGCCATGCGGTGCTGGTTGAACTGAAAGGCATCAATGTAGCCCATGCATTGAAGCAGGTACAAGGCACGTTGACGTTATTTCAGAATTTTCTTGGCAAATTTTCTCATGTGCATGGGCGGATAGTGGTGACTTCTTCTACTCCTGATTTGAAAGCAAGCCCGGATTATGTAAATCTGGCCCGAATGCTGCGTCAGAAATTTCATGGAAATCTGAAAATTGCGGAACGGCAAATGGGAGAGAGGGATGTTGATTTGGACAAATCATCATAGTACCTCTGAAGAATGCAGGGACCGGTGTGATGGATTTCATTACACCGGTCCCTGATTCTGGTTATCTATTTCCCTATAGTCCGAACCCTCATTTATGGGTGGGGGGAGGGTACCATGGAGGAATAGGGGTGGTTAACAAGGTTCATCATGATCTGCGCGGCCTGACCCCGGGTGATCTGGCCCTGGAGATTCAGGGTTCCTGGTTCAAAGCCGCTGATAATGCCGTTTTTCGTGGCCCAGGCCATGGCTGTCCGGGTATTGCCGGCTGCTCCGGAACCCACTATTGGAAGTTCCGGGACCGCAGGCGAACCCTTATAACTCCAGAGTGTGGCAATCAGCTCCTCTCCGGACATATTACTGTCCGGGCCGGCTCCGCTGCCGATTCCGCGTGCAGCCGCCCATTCCATGCCTTTGGCATACCAGGTTGTGCCGCCCTGGGTAGGTACTCCGTCCAGACGGGCCAGGGCTGTCACCAGTGCAGCATTGGTCATGGGTCCGTCAGGAGTAAATGCGGTTTCGGTGGTGCCGTCCATTAAATTTCTGGCAGAGACAAAGGCTACTGCATCGGAAAAACGGTTTTCGGCAGGCACATCCGGATAACTCTTGCTGTTATCCACGATTTTTACCGTGGCCCCATTGGGCACAACGGCTACCACGCTGCTGCCGGTTACCGCAGTGGATTGTATCACCTCTGTGGAACCATCCTCATGGACGATCACGGCTACGGTGCCCGGAGTGGGTGCAACAGCGGGAATTGCTGCTGTGACCGATTCACTGCCGGAATGGACCGTGATGGCCGGCGCTGCGGCCACATCCCGTACTACCGGAACTGCCGGGACCGGCAGAGAGACTGCTTCCCCCCGCTGCTGGGCAGTGGTAACTGCCGAGGCGGACAGGCTGACTTCGGTCCTGGTCTGGCCGGCACCGTCCGTTGTAACTTTGGTGACGGTTCCGTCTTTCTGGGTGGTGGTAGCGACACTGGAGCCGTCCGGGAGCTGTTCAACCGTGGTGGATGCCCCGCTGTCAGATTCGCTGGAACTGTCGCTGGAGTTATCGCTGGAACTGTCGTCCGAGCCGCCAGAACTGCCGGAGTTACCGCCGGAACTGTCACCGGAACTGTCGTCCGAGCCGCCGGTAGAACCGGTTGCAGGGATACGCCCTGTCTGACGATAGCCGCAGACCGTACAATCCCGGTGCCGGCTTCCGCTTTGGGAAGCTGTGGCGTTTGCATCGATGATCCAGCCGCCGAAGCTGTGTTTTCCGTAACCGTCTTTTTTCCGGTTATCGGTAATGGAGCAGCCGTCACTGCACTCATGCCAGTGAGCGGTCCCGTCCTGGCTCCAGACTGGGGACCAGCTATGCTTGTGTCCGCTGCCATCGCCGTCAGGCTCTGGCGGGTCCGTCTCGTCCCCGTCTCCATCAGGCAGAAGATCACCTGGGTCATCGGGGTCTGGGGCGAAGGGATCTTTAAATTCAGCATTGCAGATTACCTTTGTCCCGGTTGACTGTAAGGAACCTTCCAGCCGCGGATTTGACAGTGCCTTCCAGTCTGCCTCGCTGCCACCAAAGTATATATACTTTAGAGCTTTGCACGAGGTAAACGGATTCTCCCCAATTTCTTTCACGCTTGCAGGAATATACAACTGGGGAAGTGAAGTACAGGACTGGAACATGTTTTCACTGATGCAATCTGACGTTTGAGGCAGTGTCACATCTGTTAGATGCTGGCACTGGGCGAATAACCCCGCACCAAGTGTCACGGTTCCGGTGCCAGGCATAAATCTTACCCGGGTCATTGCATCACAGCTGGTAAACGCTCCCGCGCCCACAGACGTAATACTTGCCGGAAAATCGATATACTCCAGACTTCTGCAACCCCGGAAAGCGTTGTCTCCAATGCTTTCGACTCCCTCGGAAACTGATGCGGAAGTGAGATTCGCACAATCACGGAATGCATTATGACCGATTTCCACAACCGATCCAGGGATGGTTACAGAAATCAGCCCAGACTTTTCAAAAGCATTTGCACCAATCCTCTCTGCACTGTCAGGAATATGGATACTGAGAACTCCGCTTTCATAAAAAGCATACTCCCCGATCTCCGTGACGCCGTCCCCAATGATGACTGTGTAGATGTCGGATTTGTACTGGTACCATGGTGCAGGGCTGCTGGTGGAGTAATTGGGGATCGCTCCGTTGCCGGAGATGGTCAGTTCCCCTCCGTTGGTCAGTATCCAGTCCAGGCTCCCTGCCTTTCCTTCGTCCCTGGCCAGCTCTTCGTCCCCGGTGTTGTCCTCCTCATAACCTTCGGGATAGCGGGTGATGACATGGTCAGCCTTTAAAACTTCCGACTTGCTCATGGCCCGTCCCCAGTGAACGGACTTGTTGTAGTTGGCTTCCGCGACGATCACGCCTCCGGCGCTTTTTTTCAGCACGATTACGCTGTGGCTGTTGTTATTGACCCGCAGGATATCACCGACTTTTACATCTTCAAAGGTAAACTTTCCGTTTGCGACTGCCCTTGCAGGCAGGTTGTCAAAGGCTGCATCGCTGAGGATAAAAGCAAAAGCAGCACAGCCTACGCCCCGGCTTGCCCCCAGAATCCTTCCGCCCTTCCAGGCATAGGAATCACCAAGCGTGCCTTTGCTGCCGTAGGGGGTGAAATTCGTCCACTCGGTTCCTTCTTTATACTGCTTGTCGTCCTGCAAGGCGGTCATGGCCTCATAGGCTTCCTCATAGGTGGGGACAACTCCTGCTCTGGCAAACTGGCTGACCGGTTCCGTATAACCGCATATGGTACATGCATTGTCAATCCCATAGCTGTGTTCTCCGTACCCGTCCTTTTCACTGTTGTCAGTTACCAGACAGTCTTCGTCATCACATTCATGCCAATGATACGTTTCATCATAGCTCCATTCCGTGGACCAGTTGTGGTCCGAAAGATCAGGAATCAGATCTATGGATGGCTTACCGCCGGGATTTTCCGGGTCCACAGGTGCTTCTTCATCGGGAGCTTCCGGTAAACCGTCCTCCGCAGGTTCGTCTCCGGTTGCTGATCCGGTTTCATCTTCTGAACCGGGATTGGCCGCATCACCGGAATCCGGGCCAGTTGCGCCCTCGTCATCCGGGGCCGTGACATCTTCGTCATTCGGACCGGTGCCATCACCGCTATCCGGATCAGTCACGTTGCTGTCATCCGGGTCAGAAACATCGCCGTTGTCCGGATCAGTCACGTTGCTGTCATCCGGGTCAGTCACATTGCTGTCATCCGGGTCAGTCACATTGCCGTTATCCGGGTCAGTCACGTTGCCGTTATCCGGATCAGTCACGTCGCCGTTATCCGGATCAGTCACATTGCCGTTATCCGGGTCAGAGACATCGCTGTTATCCGGGTCAGAGACATCGCCGTTATCCGGATCAGAGACATCGCCGTTATCCGGGTCAGAGACATCGCTGTTATCCAGGTCAGAGACATCGCCGTTATCCGGGTCAGAGACATCGCCGTTATCCGGGTCAGAGACATCGCCGTTATCCGGGTCAGTCACGTCGCCGTTGTCCGGGTCAGAGACATCGCCAGAATCCGGGGTGGTCCCCCCTCCCAAATCCGGTTCAGCCTTTTCTCCGGCATCCATTCCCATCTCTGATCCGGTGTCCACGGTTGCTGTGGGGGCAGTGGGTCCGGTGGCGGCTGCCGTCCCTACTGTAGAGAATACCATAGAGACTGTAACTGCCAGCGAAATCAGCCATTTCCGTTTCCACTTCCAATTCATACTTAACCTCCTTCCTAATAAATACCCTTATAGCACGTATTCGGCATGATAACCTGACTGCCGAAACAGCGTTGCTTGTAAGGGCATATACATTATATTACGCACACTGTCAAAAATCAACGTTTCAATGTTCATGAGACGGAATATGTTACTGTTCACGGGTAACAGTTCAGATAGCCCTTGAACTGTTACGTTCACGGGGCATCTTCTTATCCGGCTGTGCCGGACAAGAAGTATCAGGTGTCCGCCCAATGTGGACTATGTGCATCTGTCCATATATGAGATTACCTTTGGAGAAGTAAAGCAGTTGCTTACAGCCGGATAGACAAGTGCATATAATCCTCATAATAACGCATAATTATGCAGGACATGATCATCCGCTGCTGGGTATACCCGTCCTCCAGGGGAATCTCGGCGATTTCATTGATCCGGTTCAGCTTGTTGAGCACCGTGTTCCGGTGCATGTACATGGCAGCGGCAGTACGGTTTAAGCTGCATCCGCACAGCAGGTAGTAGAACAGCACATCCCGCAGATTGGTTTTGTGGGTGGCATCGTAGCGGCAGATGCGGATGATGGAGGGATGGACCAGGTAGATCAGGTCATCGTGGTGGTGGACCTCCATGAACCGGGCCGCGCCCAGGGAGACGATGTAGTAAAGGCTGTAATCCTCATAGGATAATATCCGCTCCGGCAGACCTTTCCGGTGAAGGAAACGGCCCAGTCGGATGGTCTCGCAGGCAATCAGGTATAGGGTTCGCAACCGGACCCGGTGTCTTGAGGCATTGCTGATTCCCGCCCAGGCATGGTGGGCCTTCAGCAGGACATCCAGCTTTTCGTAATCAAAGTCCAGTCCCTTCTGGGGTCGCTCCTGCTGGGTGTGGAGGATGACAATGTCATCCTGGTACACAGCCATATTGGTATGGGGAAATAGTTCCCCCAGCATCCGCAGCATGTAGCCGTAGGGCGGCGCAGGGGTCTGTGCCTTGTCAAAGCGGACCAGGATAAAGGCGGCAAAGGGCTTCAGGGCATGGGGCAGAAAGGAAATCCGGTTTTCGATTTCGTCGGCGCCGGTCAGCTGTTCCTGGGCAATATCCCGGATAAAGGCAGCACACAGGGCATCCTGCTGAAGAAAGGCGTCCTGGCCGGTGAGAAGGAAGTGCTCTGTCACAGCGGCCAGCTCCTCCAGCAGGTGCCGCACATCCACCTGGTCCAGATTCCCGCCGTCAGGAAGCAGCAGGGTGGCCAGAGCAGCAGACTCCCGGCGGATTTCCCAGGTGTGGAAGACGGTTTGCGGTGTGATGATTTTCCTGTAAGGATGATCCTGGCAGCCGGAAGCCGAAGCCGCGGCAGACCTGGGGCAGGAACTGTCTGGAATGCCGGTATTGCCGGGGAAAAGTACCAGGGATGATTCATAGGACAGCCAGCCATGGTCCAGCAGCTCCCGGCTTAAAGGTTCTTCAAAGTAGAGGCGGCTGCTGCCGGCGACCTGCCTGTAGCCCGGATTGAGAACAAATATCTGGTTTTTCAGAAGCTGGGAGGCATGCTCCAGAATCCGGGCAAGGTCTGCGCCGGAGCAGAGCATTTCCAGCAGGGTCCGGGACCAGTAGTGATAGTTCTGAACCAGACGGTTGACCCGGTTGTAGATATCAAAGATATCCAGGGCCGAGACCACGAAATTGTGGACCGTCCCTTCCGGCAGATGGACCCGGTTCACATCCTCCGCAGATAGAAACATGGTCACCGGAATCTCCGGGCAGCATTTCTCCAGGAGCCGCAGCCCGTCGGCCAGCATCCCCACATACAGATAATTCCCCAGAAGCTTTGACTGGTTTTTCAGCAGAATAATCCCCTGGAATTCCTCCAGCTCCCGGGTGCCGGTTCTCTGTTCCAGAACCGTATTCCCCATGGCACCTGCCAGATAAAGAACATTTAACATAACGTGCAGCCCCCAATTCTGTGTTAAGATTCCCGGTTCCAGGGAATACTGTTGAACACAGGCTTATTTTTGCCTGTGTTTCGCCGCAGCAGCCCCGTCCCCTATGGACCGTGTCTGAAAATGGATGGATACCTTCAGTGAACAAGGGGACACACGCCCCGGATTTGTGATTCTGCAAGGCACTGGAACGAAGCGTACTGGACGTACGCTGAGCGGCAGTAACGCGGCAGAATCGCAAATCTGTGGTGCAAAACCGTGTGTCCTTTTGTCCGCTGAGGGTATAGTTTACCAAAAAAACAAAGGTGTGGCAAGGGATATGTTTCCGTTTGCGGAGGCATTTTCCGGTCCGGGTTTCCCCGCCCCGTGAACTGTAACAGTTTAATAGATTAATGTATAAACCGCTTTACAAATTTAAAATATTAAAATATAATAAAAAGTATGAAAAATGTATACTTATACAGCAGGAGGCATCATACCAATCCTTTGGCAGAACTTTCCGGTCCGGATAAAGTGTACAAAAGTAAAATCATTTAAGGAGGTAACATGAAAGGAAAAGATTCAGCAAAACCAGCAAAAAAAGAATTTAAGCTGCCGGAAACCTATGTCCTGATCGCCATGATGCTGATTGTCATGGCAATTCTGACCTACATTATCCCGGCAGGCACCTACGACATGTACAAGGATGAGGCAACAGGCAGACAGCTTGTGGATGCCACTTCCTTCCATTTCATCGACCGGTCTCCGGTGACGCCGCTGCAGCTTCTGATGGCTTTCTACACAGGTCTTAACAAGAACTATTCCACCATTTTCTTTGTTATGCTGGTGGGCGGTTACTTTAAGATCGTCAATGAGACCGGTGCCATTACCAACGGACTGTCCCTGGCTATCGGCAAGATGAAGGATAAGGCCCTGTTTGCCATTCCGTTAGTTATGGTAAGCTTCGCGTTCCTGGGGGCTACCGGTGTTCTGATCAACCCGGTGGTGGCATTTATCCCCATTGGTCTGGTGGTTGCCCAGCAGATGAAGATGGACCGGATCGCGGCCATGGGTATTGTCTACCTGGGCTGTTTTTCCGGATGGTGTACCTCTTTTATGGCGGCAAGCTCCGTGCAGCTTGCCCAGCAGATCGCTGAGATTCCGGTTATGTCCGGTGTAGGCCTGCGGTTTATCGTTACCAGCATTATTGTAGCCATTACCATAGTCTATGTAATGCGCTACTGCAAGAAGATTCAGACAGACCGCACCAAAAGCATTCTGTACGGAACTGCTGACGAAGGATTCGGGGAGCTGGACCAGGTGGAATTCAACCACACCTTCGGCGGTAAGGATATCCTGATTCTGGTGCTGGTATTCGGAAGCCTGGTTCTGTATGTGTGGGGCGCCGTGGTCAAGGGCTGGGGCCAGGAATACATGGTAGCATTCCTTATGGCTTCTGCCATCGCTTCCGGTTTTATCGCAGGTATGTCTGCCGATGACATTTCCCGTTCCTTTATGAAGGGCTGCCGGGAGATGGCTTATGGCGCAATTTTGATCGGATTTGCCAGTGCCATTGCAGTACTGCTGACCGACGGCAATATCATCCACACCATTATCTATGCGGCATCCCTTCCGCTGAAGGCCATGCCCAAGACCATTGCCGCGGTATTTATGTTCTATATCAACCTGGTGTTCAACTTCTTCGTATCCTCGGCTTCCGGCCAGGCTGCGATTGTTATGCCCATTATGACTCCCCTGGCGGATGTGGTGGGACTGACCAGGCAGGTGGCGGTGCTGGCTTACCAGTACGGTGACGGCCTTTCCAATACCATCATTCCCACCTCTGGTGTGCTGATGGCAGCCCTGGGTGTGGCAGGCGTGCCCTTCTCCAAGTGGCTGAAATTCCAGGTGCCGCTGTTCCTTATGTGGACGGCGGTGTGTACGGTGGTCATGATCGTAGCGGTTATGATCGGATATCATTAAAGGAGGATGACACATGGAACAGAAGATTCTTGCTTATCTGAAAGAGCATGAGACGGAGATATTTGACGATTTAAAGGAGCTGGTTCTGGCGGAGGCGTCCACCTCGGATATCAAGGAGCTGGCCGAGACCCGGAAGGTGCTGGAAGGAATCATCACCAGGCGGGTCGGCGTAGAGCCTACGGTGCACAAGACCAAAGGCGGCCATGATCCCATTACCTTTTCCTTTGGAAGCGGGGATGAGAAGGTATGCCTGATCGGTCACTATGACACGGTGTGTCCCATCGGTTCCATGGAATACCGGGTGGAAGGCAATGAGCTTCACGGCCCCGGGGTCCTGGATATGAAGAGCGGACTGATTTCCGCCATCTGGGTCATGAAGGCCTACAGGGATCTGGGTATTGACCCAGGTAAGAAGCTGGTGATGGTGTGCAACGGGGACGAGGAGATCACCAGCCCGGACTCCATAGACATTATTCTGGACCATGCAAAAGGCGCCAAGGCAGGTCTGGTTATTGAGCCCTGCTGTGCAGGCAGCGGTGATCTGAAGACCGGAAGAAAAGGACGCCAGTGCTTCATCGTGACCATTCACGGCAAGGCCTCCCATTCCGGCAATGACCACAAAGGCGGCATCAATGCCATTGAGGAAATGGCCCACGAGGTGCTGTATCTCCAGGGACTGACCGACTATGACATGGGCACCACCACCAATGTGGGTGTGTGCAGCGGCGGAACCAAGTCCAACGTGATCCCGGATACGGCCTGCTTTGAGATGGACTGCCGGTTCACCAAAGCCACCGAGATTGTGCGGGTCCGGGAAGCCATCCATAATATCCAGGTGACGGTCCCCGGCACTACCCGGGAGGTGGAGGACCTGCCGGAGCTTCCGGCCATGGAGCAGAAGGACGGCAATATTGCCCTTTACAATCTGGCGGCAGAAGCAGGAAAGGCCCTGGGCCTGACCTTCTCCCACCAGTTTGTAGGCGGCGGCAGCGACGGCAATAAGGTATCCGCCATGGGCGTTCCCACCCTGGACGGCCTGGGCGCCAAAGGCGACGGAGCCCACGCAGTCAACGAGCATATCCTTATTGACCAGTACCTGCCCAGGATTGCCATGCTGGCAGGACTGATTTTGAAGATTTAACAGGAGCCGGTGGGGAACCGGAAGAAACAGGAAGAACAGATAGTTTAGGCGTGTCTCGATTTGAGACACGCCTTTTTTGGGGTTCATGGGGCGAAGAAAACAGGGACTGAATAATTTATGAATAATTCATGATTAATCTATTGCTAATTTTTGGAAGAATGGTATAATGGATTATAGGAAGTTACGACTGCTTCCCGCTATAAAGTATAGCAGTTTTAAAGAGGAGGAATATCTGCGATGAATGTATTTCGTAGGCTTTCAGATTTTATGGCACTGCTGATTAGAAATATTTTAAATCATGCAGACGAGAAATTCTATGAACATTACAGCGCCTTAAGTCTATATCGAAGGAACGAGATCATAGGCCAGTTGGAAAACATACTTCCGGAATTAATCACCAATGGACATTCTGCCAAAATATCTGTTTCATTATGCAGTGAAGATTTTTTTTCACGGCTTAACTCGATTACACAAGGCCAGCCGAATGAGCAGAATATGCAGGTATGGGTTACATTATTAAGTAAACTGGACATCAGCATGTCAAAGTATGCGGAGTATTATTCCTCAGATAAGGAGATCCGGGGAATCAACACCAATATAGACCAGACACGCATTGAGTTTCTGCCCAGAGTGAACTGTTTCTGGGAGCATAGCAGCCGGGGGGCCAGCCACTACAATGGGCTGATGAATTATTTACATTATTTTTATTATATCGATATGGACAAGACAGTGCCTTATGAGATCAGACACCTTTTTTTACCCCATGGGACTTTTGAAAAGGCCAGAAAGAGAAAGGTTCTGAGAATCGGCATGAGTCCCTTATCCAACCAGGGTGTGCTGGTTATAGACACTGAGATCCGGGAGGATACCGGTTATTTTTCGGTATCAGAAGTAAAAAACAGTGCTGTACTTGAACAGACATTCAGGGAAGTGATGAAGGAATTTGTACGTCAGGAAGTGGATATTGGCATTCTGCCGGAGATGCTTGGAAACCGTCAGATGCAGGACCGGTTTGCAGAGCAGCTTGTTCAATATCCAGAGGATGGAACGGAATTCCCATCCTTAATTGTATTCCCGTCTATATGGGAGGCGCAGCACAATACAGTGCCTGTTTTTGATGAGATGGGGGATATTGTGATTCAGCAGGAGAAACAGCATGGATTTTTGTATCCAAAGAGTAAACGCGAAGGGTATCTGGAGGATTTATCGCCGGACCGGAAGATTACGCTGCTTCATTGCGAGGGAGTCGGGCGGATTGCGATTCTGGTTTGTAAGGATGCTCTGGTTACAGAATATTTGCAGATGGTTCTGAATGTTTTGAAAGTCACATTGCTGATTATTCCGTCTTTTTCTACTGGAAATTATGATTTTCAGGAGGTGATTCAGAGCTGTAGAGTGGCAGACTGCTGTGTGTGCTGGATCAATACCTGCTCCGTAGCGAATCTGGAAGGGGCAGATCCGGAAAAGCTGGAGAATATAGGAGCTTTTCTGAGATGCGGCAGGAAATCTGGTTTTGAAAACGGACTAATTCCTTGTGAGCGGAAGACCAGAAACTGCAATGGGAAGGGAATGCAGGATTGCGGACACTGTGTGTTTCTGTGTAAGCTGCCCTTCGGATAAATTAATCATATTTTGCAGGGCACCTAAATATACTTATACTATTGCAAAACTCTATTTTGCAGTCCGTTCCAGGTCATCGCTGCCGGATGTGTTCCATAGTCACAGATGGCAGCGAATGAAAGAGAATGTGGACGCAATACACTTGATAGACATTTGTTTTCTGGCGGCGTATCCCTTAGTAAATATTTGGAGGGTAAGCAGGATACAAACAGTACCGGAGGAAAATATAATGATGAACAAAGATAATTTCATACTTATCCAAACAAAACTTAAGGAACATGATGAAGCAGCAACGCAGGATTTTCTGGATTCTTTTCGGGAAGAACTGGTATACGAGTTAACAGAGTTATTTATTGACCGCAAAAAGGAAGAGTTGGACAAGCAGCTCCATTCCTCAAAAAGAATGAAAAAAATGTTATCAGGATTTGTTGATAATAATATTTCTTACCGCATTGGAATCATTATGGGCATTCTTGAGACAATGGAATCGCTGGTACATAGAGAAACTGTACAAAATGAAGTGAATATTAAAATATCAGCATTATTTTCAAAAGAAACAAACAAAAAGATTCTTTTATATTTATATGATCATCCAGGCAGTCAGCACAAAGTAATCGCAGAGGCCCTTGGCATACGCCCTAATTATCTGAGTCAGCAAATGCGGGAACTGGAAGAGGCCGGGGGCGTAGTGCGGTATGGTGTGGACCGGAGAAGCTTTTACGAATTAACATTGGACGGACAGGCTTTTATTGAAAAAAACAAAGGCAGAAAAGAACATCCGTTATTTACATATGATCTTGTGAAACAAATAGGTCTGGATGAAAAATGTATCTGTGGGGAGGTGGATTTCGGAGGCACTCCAGGAAAGCAAAAGACGCTGCTGGCAGGGGAGGCAAAGACTCCATATGTTTGTGGGAAAGCCACATTTTCAGGAAAAAGGAAAGAGGAAGCCACACATGCAAAATAACCCATATCAGGCGGACAGGATCGGACAGATCATTGGTATACTGGACCAGGAAGAATCGGGCTGGCGCCGGTGCATAAAGGAAAATGATGAAAGCTGTATTAACGATTTGGAAAGATTCCGGGAATATATTGCAGATTTATTGTTTGAGATAAAAGAATATATAAAGTCTGCGGATTCGCAGGAAAAGATAAGCATTCAGGATTTCATACATGACAGCCTTCTTGCGGACCATCTTATGGATCAGGCCCGGAGACTGCTGGTTCATTATAGAGCCATGGCTCCTTTGCGTATTCTGGAGAAGGATGATTTACACTTGTGTCAGGATTTCTTTACTTATGCTATGGAGAATTATGTGAATAGGCTGGATATGAAATGTCTGGACCGGTTTGAAGATTACAAATTTCAAAATTATGAAGAAATGCAAAACGCCCTGGAATCTTTGGATGTTCTATCCGGTTATTATGTTAGCAAATCTTTTTCAGGGCAGACCATTAGGGAAGATTTTGGTGATGAGACAGGTTTGTCACCGGTTTTGTGTGAACATTATGCAATATTGATCAATGAAAGTTATCAGACAATCAGGCTTAATACGATTTTTCAGAAAGTGGACCTGTTGGAGAAAAAGATAGACCAGTTACTGGAACGCATCTGAAAAAGGTCGGCAGACGCCAGGTTTGCGTGTTTTGGTGCAACCTGGCGTCTGCCGGAGAAAAGCAGAAGGAACGGGAATCTTTTTACGGTAGTGCATGCCCCATCCGGTTAATCACTTCATCCTGAATCCCAGGCGTCAGCCGCGTAAAGTAGGCGCTGTACCCGGCCACCCGCACCACCAGCTCCGGGTGGTCTTCCGGCCGTTCTTTGGCATCTGCCATTTCCTCCTTATTGACCACATTAAACTGGACATGCTTTCCCCCATGGGTTAAGTAAGTCTGGATCATACTGCCCAGCTTAGCCAGATCCGATTCTGTTTTCAGGGCAGAGGGATGGAATTTCATATTCATCAGGGTTCCCTGGTAGGGGTCCTGGTTCACCTTCATGGCACTCTGGAACACGGAAACAGGTCCGTGGGTGTCGGTCCCATGGGCCGGTGAGAGAGAAGCGTCCGCCAGGATTTCCCCGCCTTTGCGCCCGTCCGGGGTGGCCCCGGTGACCGCGCCTCCAGGCTGGTGGGCGGAAATGGAAATGGCATTGGGCTTTAGGGAATCTCCGTACACGCAGGGCAGGCTCAGGCAGGTGTCGGCATGGAGCCGGTACATGTCTGCCACCAATGCATCCACCTCCGGGATATTGTTGCCATACTTGGGCTGGTCCATGAAATCCTTACGCATGGTCTCATAGCCTTCCCAGTCTGCGTCCAGGGCGTCCATGAGCTGGTCCATGGTATATTTCTTTTCATCGAAAATCAGTTTTTTCATGGCGTACAGGCCATTCCCCGCATTGACCGCGCCTACGGCCCCCAGGACAGCGCCGTTTTCAAAATCAAATCTCCGGTTGAACATATCTTTGCCCACCTTTACCCCATCCTTCATAAGGCTGGACCGGAACACATCCGGGAACAGGTCCTTCTCCGCGATCATTTCCACATTGATCCGCTCGTTGGCCATGGCCATGAGATGCCGGATTTCTTCAAAGACCGCTTCCCGGACCGCCTCAAAGGTCTCCATTTTCCGCACATCCCCCACAGGCTTTCCCACCATCTCCCTGGTGTAGCGGCAGTAGCCGTTGTGGAGGGCGATGTCCATGGCCTGGGGGATGATGAAGAAGCAGGCCACCTGGGTGCGGGTCAGGGCCTGGACATTGCCGTCCACACAGCCGGTACAGCACCAGTCACGGGCCTCTTCCACCGTAAGCCGGTTCTGGAGGCTCTGGCTTGTGAAGAAACGGATGTAGCTTTCATCCCCCACAAAGGCAGGCATGCCGATGCCGCTGCGGACACATTCCAGGGCCTTGATCATCAGTTTGAGAGGGGTCCCGGCATGGACCCGGACCGTGACCGTGTGGTGGGGCAGGTGGGTGTCCCGGGCTGCCTCCAGCAGCAGATAGCTCAGCTCATTGGTGGCGTCGGTTCCGTCGGCCTTCACCCCGCCGATGGTCCAGTTGTACCACTTGGCCATGCCTGCATTCTTGGCCCGGTTGGCCTTGCCGGAGACCCGGTTGATTTTCATGCATTTGCACCGCATGATTTCCAGCAGTTCCAGGACCTCTTCATCGGAAATAATCCCGGCCTCCTTGTCCTTCTTATAGAAGGGGTACATATACTGGTCAAAGCGTCCGGCACTGGTGGTGGGGCTGGGGCAGCACATCAGGAAGGTGAACCAGAAGCTCTGGAGGGCCTCCCGGAAGGTGTCTGCCGGTTCATAGGGAACCTTGCGGCAGATCCGGGCCATTTCCTTTAGTTCCGCTGCACGGACCGGGTCCGTCTCCTGGGCTGCCATTTCTTCGGTCAGGACGGCATAGCGGCCAGCAAACCGGACCCAGGCTTCGAAGACAAGGATGACCCCTTCCCAGAAGTTCCGTTTCTCAATGGCGTCCGGGCTGTCGTAGCGCAGGTCTGTCAGACACTGCTTTGCTTCTTCAATAATGCCTCTGGCACCTTCTTTAAGAATCCGGGCATAGTCTACCGCCACCAGGGAGAATCCGGGGCCCAGACCGTAACCGGACATGGCAAAGCCGCCGCCGGAGCCGCCCTGCCGGTCCTTCCAGGGAGGCAGGATTGTGCCGGATTTCATAAAGGGCCACAGACGTTCATTCTGGCCCAGGGACTTGCCCATGGTCTCAATCAGGTTACTGTTGGCCGTGTTGCCAGCAAAGCGTTCATTCAGGCGGTACAGCTCTTCTTCATCCTCCGGGGTGATGGTGTAGAGTTCGCTTTTTAAGCTTTCCACCTCGTCCCGGGTCCAGACTCCGTACTCATACTGCATTTCCAGGCCAAAGGGCCTGGAGGCGCCGCTTCCGCAGAGAAGGTCGTCAGGTTCGATGAAGATGGTAATGTTGTCCAGGATGTTGGCGTGAAGTCTGGAACGGCGCAGCAGCATTGGCTGGCCGCCGGTCTGCTCCAGGGATTCGCTGGCAAGGCGGAACAATTCTACACAGAGGGGATATTTGCTGATGCGGAGCGATTCTTTCATGCGTTTTACGCGGTCGGTCATGTGGGATGCCTCCTTTTTGGCGATTTTGGCAGCCGGGATGATTCCGGTGGGCCGTCTGCCGGTGCTTTAAAGGTAGCATTGATTGGGGCGGGTGGCAAGTGGTTTGACTGGATTCCGGTATGAATTGTAATGGGTGCACAGCGTGGGGGGACGGGGTTGTGCGGCGGGCACAAAGGGGGACAGCTACAGGGACGGCCTGCGCAGCAGCCGGTTATCTACTGGCAGAAGGTCAATGGACACATGCTGGCACCGTTCCAGATACCGGATGATCATGCAGCTTAAGATCAGCTGGTGGCGGGTATAGGGATTCTCCAGGTCATCATTGACCATCTCCTGGATCTGGTTGATCTTGTAGATGGTGGTGTTGCGGTGCTGGAACAGTTTCCGGCTGGTCTCACTGATGCTGCGGTCGTGCATCAGGTAGGTGAACAGGGTATCCCGCAGGTTGTTGTTGTAGGCACGGTCATAGCGGGTCAGGGTCAGGACCGCCGGATGACACAGATAAAGGATGTCATTGTCCCCCATTTCATGGACCGCGGCCTGCTCGCAGAGCTGAATAATATAATAGGGGGAGTACCGGTCAAAGCGCAGGCAGCGCTGGTCCGGGTTCTCCTCCAGCCCCAGGGCCACAGCAGAGGGAAGAATCCGGAAGCACTGGCGAAACAGCACCCGGACTCCGTGAAGCCGCTGGGAGGGATTGGATACGATTGCATAGGCCTGGTGCTTTTTCAGCAGGGCCGAGAAAGCGGCATGTTCCGTGACCGTAATGGGAGAGTCAGGCCTGGCGTCGCTGGTCATCACATACACACAAGAATCCAGAAGGGCTGTGTGGTCCAGGGGAAAAAGGTTCCGCACTGCCTCGTAAAGCCGGGATAAGTCCCTGGCAGTTACCGGAAGGGGCTGGCCCTCTTCACTGACCGGCCGGATGATGATCCCCCGTTTGAACCGTTTGGGCTTATTGGGAAGCTTGTCCAGCTTCTGTTCCAGCTTTTCCAGGCTTCCGGGCTGCTCTCCCAGGAAGCGGACCGCAAGCTCCTGAAAGGAAGGTTTATCAGGACCCAGGCATTTTTTTCCTGGGTCCTGCCTGCATTCCAGGAAAAAGCGGGTCAGCAGATTATTCAGTTCCGGCAGGGTAAGAGCGGTGGTGACCAGGGTGGCGCCTTGTCCGGCGGCATTGCGCAGGGCAGGGGTGTCACCGGCAGAAATCAGGACGCAGGGTTCCGGAAGAATGCCGCAGGCCAGCAGCCGCTCCGTCTGGTCACAGGTACCGATATGGACCACATCGGTTCTTTCGGCGCGGATTCCGTCAATCAGATAGACTCCCTGGTATTCCTGCTGGGAGTTCTTGTGAATCAGGCTGGAGAACAGGATGTAGGGCTCCAGCAGTTTGAGGATGGTGGACAGGGTTGCCATGAAAGCCTCCTATTGATATGCATCGTGTAAGTGCAGTTTGCGGGGCGGAAAAAACCGGACAAGAAGATGCCCCCTTTCCGTGAATAGTAACACTTCGCCTATGGAAAATCAACAAAAATGTCCGTTTCTCTTGAAAATCCTTCAGAAAAATGTATATAATATAGCTAAAGTCCTTCAGAAAAATGTATTTTTTATAATTCCCGGTATTTTCAGATTCATGGGAGCATTGGAAGGGCAAGTATTTTTAAGAAGATCAGGGGGAGTGATTGTATGCAAAGAACCATAATGGCAGAGCTGATCCGCTGGAAGACAAAGCGAAACCGGAAACCACTGCTTTTAAAAGGGGCAAGGCAGGTGGGAAAAACATGGCTGATGAAAGAGTTCGGCAGCAAATGCTTTAAAAATACAGCTTATCTGAATTTTGACAGCGGCGGGAGAGTCAGCCGGATCTTTAATGAAGATTATGACATCCGGCGGATTCTCCAGCTGATTAATATAGAGACAGGGGTAAAGGTGGAGCCGCAGGAGACCCTGATTATTTTTGATGAGATCCAGGAGGTGCCGAGGGCGATTTCTGCCCTAAAATATTTCTGTGAAAATGCTCCAGAGTATGCGGTTATCGCGGCAGGCTCTCTCCTTGGCGTATCCATTCATGAGGGTGTGTCATTTCCGGTTGGGAAGATTGATCTTCTGGAGGTGCACCCGCTTTCTTATGTGGAATTTTTGAAGGCAGTGGGGGAGGAGGCGCTGGCAGAACCCATTGAGTCGGCGGATTATGAGGCCATGAATGCCTTTTCGGATAAGTATATCCACTGGCTGAAGCTGTATTACTATATTGGCGGCATGCCGGAGGCAGTTAAGGATTATGTGGAGAACGGGGACATTTATGAAGTCCGGGAGATTCAGAAAAGGCTTCTGGAGCTGTATGAAAATGATTTTAGCAAGCACACACCTGGCCAGGAGCTGGCCAGAATTCGCCTTGTGTGGAATTCCATACCACTCCAGCTGGCAAAGGAAAACAAAAAGTTCTTCTTTGGACAGATCCGTCAGGGGGCCAGGGCAAAGGATTTTGAACTTGCCATTGAATGGCTCCTGGACTGTGGTCTGATCACAAAGGTATACCGGGTCAGCAAGCCGTCGGTTCCGTTGAAGGCTTATACGGATTTTGCGGCATTTAAAATCTATCTTCTGGATGTAGGGCTGCTTGGCGCCATGAGCGACCTGGATGCACGCTCCATTCTGGAAGGAAATGAACTGTTTCTGGAGTTTAAAGGTGCACTGGCAGAACAGTATGTGTTGCAGCAGATTGTGGCTGAGACCGACTATACACCTTACTATTTTTCCCCTTCCTCCCATTCGGAGATTGATTTTCTGGTTCAGAAAGAGGGCATGGTTGTCCCGGTGGAAGTCAAGGCAGAAGACAATCTCCACGCCAAAAGCTTAAAGGCCTACTGGGAGAAATACAAACCAGCCAATGCAGTCCGGACCTCCATGGCAAATTATCGGCAGGAGGCGTGGATGGTGAATCTGCCATTGTATGGGATTCGGAATTTGTAATTAGGCGGGGAATAGTAATGAATTATATGAAAATTTTTTAATACAATTAAAAAACTTGAATATAATTGCTGGTTGCCATATTGTACTTAACTTCTGCTGGAGTGACCGGAACGGTCACTCCAGCAGGGCAGCCGCCTGGAAAGGGGCTATTCGGCAGGTTCTGCAGCCAGCTTTTCAGAAGGGGTATTCCCCTCCGGAAGCCCGGAAAGGTTCACATTGCGGGTCACCTTGGCATCGTATGTATCTGCCCGCATGATCTCGGCTAAGTCCACGCCCGTGGTCTCCTTCATGGACTCAAAGAGCTTTGCCATGACTACCGGCACATTGCCGGCCACGGAGGCGATCCCGTCGCTGCCGTCGCCACTGCCCCCGCCGATGATGCGGATACTCTCGATCCGGGATAAGGGCTCTGCGATCTTGCCGGCCACATCCGGCAGGACCTTGATCATCATCTCAGCCATGGCTACCCGGTTGTACTTCTGGTAGGCTTCCGCCTTCTTCTCCATGGCTTCTGCCTCTGCAAGGCCCTTGGCCTGGATGGCGGCAGCCTCGGCTTCTCCCTTGGCACGGATACCTTCCGCCTCCTGGATCATGGCGAACTTCTCAGCCTCCGCCTGGGCCTTTCTGGCCTCGGCTACCTTTTCCTGCTGGTATTTTTCCGCTTCTGCCTGGGCTTTCTTGGCTTCGGCTTCCATCTCCTGCTCGTACTTTCTGGCCTCGGCTTCCCTCTGGCGTTTGGCCAGCTCGGCCGTGGCCTTCTGTTCGGTAGCGTAGCGGTCAGCATCCGCCCGCTTGTTGATCTCCGCCTCTAAGGCCTGCTGCTGGATGGCAACTTCCTGCTTGCGCAGTTCCGCCTCCCGCTCTGCCTTGGCGATCTGGGCATTGACTGTGGCCGTCTGGATAGCCTTCTGCTGTTCCTGGTTCTGGATCTCGTAGGCAGCGTCAGCCTCCGCCTTCTTGGCGTCGGAGATCTTCTGGAGTTCCGACTTTTTAATGGCCAGGTCATTGTTCTTCTGGGCGATCTCGGTCTCGGCGCTTACCCGGGCGTCATTGGAGGCCTTGTCAGCTTCCGCCTTGGCAATGGCCACGTCCCGGTCTGCCTGGGCCTTGGCAATGGAGGCTTCCTTCTGGATCTTGGACATATTGTCCTGGCCTAAGGCCACGATCAGCCCCTTCTCATCATCAATCTTCTGGATATTGCAGGAAATGATTTCGATTCCCAGGGCCTTCATATCCTGCTGGGCCTTGTTCTGAACCTCATCTCCGAACTTTTTCCGGTCCGTACACAGCTCCTTCAGCTCCACGGTTCCGATAATCTCACGCATATTACCCTGAAGGGAATCGGTCAGAGCCATGGCAATCTGATCCTCCCGCATGTTGAGGAAGTTCTTCATGGCCAGCTGGATGCCCTCGGCATTGGTGTTGACCCGGACCTTGGCCACTGCGTCAATGTCCACGCCAATGAAGTCTTTGGTGGGAATATACCCGTTGGTCTTGATGTCAATACTGACCTGCTTGACAATCAGGTTATCCTTCCGCTCCAGGTAGGGAATCTTGATTCCGGCCCGTCCGATCAGGACCCTGGGTTCCCGCTTGTAGCCGGAGATGATATAGGCCACATCCGGCGGCGCCTTGACATACCCGGAGGCCAGAATGGCCAGGATGACAATGATCAGCAGGGCTGGGAGTGCAAAGAATAAAATTTGGTCCAGCATGTGTTTTACCTCGTTTCTTTTTATTTATCTACAGAAATAATGTATGGTGACATTATTCGGAAGATATCAGGGAAATAGGAAGAAATGCCGTAACAATCCGGTTTCTTGTGAAATCTGTTCCTAAGTTTGAAGTCTATTATACCATTTTTCTGTCGATTTTTGAAGACTCTTAGGGATGGAAAATAAAGAAAATTCCGCGTTGGGCGAGGGCCCGATGCTTCCTGTCCGGCTATGCCGGACGAGAAGATGCCCCAAGTATTGTCTTCTGGTGGCTGTCGGCTGTGGGCCATGTATCCTGTGCACACATTTTCTTTCCCTCTATGTGCGTTTCGCACAGATCCGGATACATTTCCCAAAAAATATTGTAGAAAATATATGACAAATGCTAAGATGAAAAAAATCTTAACAAGGAATTCCGGAAGCGCCGGAAAGGGGAATGGAGGGAAAACAGATGGGGATCAGTTACCGGCTTGCCCGGTTTATAGCGGAGACCGGCTGGAACGGATGTGCAGGATGATCCGCAGGATGGAGGATGTGGGGGATATCCGGGAGCTGACGGCTCTTTTGTAGGCAGGGTATGCCCCGTGAACAGGAACGAACAGACAAGGCAGGCGGCAGCCCGGGGGATTCTGGACTGTCACCGAAAAGGAGGAACGTATGACACTGACAATATCTTTGATTGCCATTGTGCTGGCGATCATCATCGGCTGGAAATTCAAGGTCAATGCCGGAATCGTTGCAATGGGATTTGCTTTTGTGATCGGGGTTCTCTTGGTGGAGGGCGGCAAGGTGTCCACGGTGATCGGCTACTGGCCCACCGGTATTGTATTTTATCTGCTGGCCATTGCACTGTTCTTTAACTATGCAACCAGCAACGGGACCATGGATCTGCTGGCAGAGAATCTTCTCTATGTTCTTAACGGCAACGCAAAGCTGATTCCCTGGGTGATCACCGTGGTATGTGCGGTTGTGGCATTTCTGGGGGCAGGGGCGTCCACCCCGGCCATTATCGGTCCCCTGGCTTTTGCCATCGGGCTGGGGGCAGGGATTCATCCGGTTCTTTTGGCCATAGCCGTGGCCTGCGCCACCACCATCGGCGGGGACAATCCGATCAATGGCTTCGGCGGGGTGATTTCCAAGAGCCTGATTGAAGGGACCGCCTACGGACCCAGTGCCGCCCGGATCAGCTACTATGTGTGGATCAATGCCTGCATCAAGCAGTTTCTGGTCATCGGTGTCTGCTATATTCTCTTTAAGGGGTACAAGGCCCGGCGGGTGGAGGTAAAGAAGCCGGAGAAGTTCAATGCCACCCAGAAGAAACAGCTTTTCCTGCTTCTGGCCGCCCTGACGGCCATGGTGGTTCCGGCGGTCTTAAACACCTGGATGAAGACGCCGGTGATCTCCCGGATCGCGGCGCTGTGCCAGCCCCAGGCGGTGATGGTGTTTGCCGCCATCTGTTCCGTATTCCTGAAGCTGGGGGACGAGAAAGAGGTGATCCGCAGGATTCCCATGAACACCCTGATTCTTATCGCCGGTATGTCCATGCTGCTGGGAGTGGCCAAGGATGCCGGAATGACCGATGCCATCGCAGGTATCATGAGCAACAGCATCCCCAGAGCCCTGGTGCCGGCAGCGCTGGTAGGCTTTGCCGCCTTCTTAAGCTTTTTTTCCAGCGGAACCGGGGTGGTATGTCCCCTTCTGTATCCCATGGTGGAGGGGCTGGCAGCCAATCTGGGGCTGAATCCGGTGATGCTGTTCTCCTGTATTTTCATCGGAGCCATGAGCTCCTCCGTATCGCCCTTCTCCACCGGCGGAGCCATGACCATTGCAGGCTGCCCGGATGCAAAGGTCAAGGACCAGCTTTCTACCTGGATGATCCCGGTGGCCGTTATCATTCCGGTGGCTGTGGCAGTGGCGGCTACTTTGGGGTTGTTTCATCTGTTTCATATATAGACTGGCCAGGCTTTCATATCTGTTACTGTTTACGGAGGGCCTCTTCTTGTCCGGCTATGCCGGACAAGAAGCATCGGGCGTCCGCCCGATGGGGAAAACTGGACAAAAACAGTCTTACAAGCCAGCTTGACGTCTGTTTCCGTCCAG
>CAJTOV010000002.1 GCA_910577765.1 uncultured Lachnospiraceae bacterium | reverse complement strand
GGTCTCCCCATTTCGCACGGTATTCCGGATGCCTATCAAAGATCATCAGGGCACTTTTCCCTTTCAGATACGACATGAATTCTGATACACTCAGTTTGGGCGCAATTGCTACATACATATGGACGTGATCCCTGCACACTCTCCCATCTATGAGTTCTACCTGCTTCATTTCGCATAATTTCTTGATGATTTCCACAATATCCTTTTTCAACTCCCCATACATAATTTTCCTTCTGTACTTTGGGATAAATACAATATGATACGTGCAATTCCATCTGGTATGTGCTATACTCTTATTATCCATTTGGATACCTCCTATGCTTTGATATGGCCTGCGAAACCAATATCATTATAGCATAGGAGTTTTTAGTACTTTAGGCAAAACCACGGCTTATTCTATTCTCCCCATCTCAGATGGGGGATTAAAAGCCTTTTTCATTTACATACCCTCAGCGAGCAAAGGGACACCCGCCTCTTGTTCGCTGAGGGCCACTCAACCGGAAACCGAATTTTCCTCTATGGCCGATGGCTCCTCCAGTCCGCTTTCAAGAGTAACCCCTGGCAGATTCTTTAAGAACTGCTCTGCATTCCGGTAAGCAATCCCGTCTTCTGTATCCAGATTTTTGCCAAGATACAGCACATATCTTCCCACCATTTTTCCAAAACGCGGGGTTGTTAGACAGAGCTTTTCATCATCCATCAGGTGTCTTGCCTGGTCACGGATACACTGGTCGCTGTGCTTGATCTCATAGACTGCGCAGGCATTTTTCTTTTTGTCATAAATGACCATATCAAATTCACCTCTGGCAAAACGGAGTTTAAACACGGAAAAATTTCTGCCAAGTGCTTTTGCTGTTTCCAGCAGGATAATCTCCTCCATCATCCTGCCCCGGACTTCTTCCAGAATTCTTTCTGATATAACAATTCGATGGTCTGACTCCAAGGTCATAAATAGTTCATCCTTCATCAGAGAATGTACAAGTGCCTGGGCCTGGCAGTACCGCATCCCTGGCTGTGTAAACAGAATGTGTTCCTCCGGTCTGAGCCCGGGTTCTCCGACTTCTGACGGACAGTCTACAATCAGATCCATTGCTTTCAGATACTGCCTGATCTCCACGGCATGCTCATGAGTAATCCCAATTTTCCGGTCTTCCCCATTGCGGATATCAAGGATCGTCATCAGACGTCTGGTGATCGCTTTCTGGTCTACCTCATACAGAATGGATGTGCGTTTTTCCGGATTGCGGTCTTTACGGAGATTCTTTGCAGTAATCCCCAGATCACTGGATTTAAAATCCTTTGTCAGCACAGACAGCACAAACCGGTGGTTCATATCTTCAATGATCCGGTTGATCGCCCCGGTCAGTTCCCCCGCTTCATACAATTCAAAAAGGTGACGGAAGTAATTTCCCTGTTCGCACCGGGCAAGGGAATGCTGGATGTTCTTACAAATGGCAGTATCAATATACTTACGTGTTGATTCGTCGTCCCGGAAAGAAGCATCCCCGTCGTTCAGCTCTGCATCATCAAAGTCTGTCTCCCCCTTCCGTAACGTACCGCCATACCGAATATATTCATCAATGCTGTCTATGCCAAGAAGTCTGCTGTATTCTTTATAAGGAATGAAGGTGGTATGCACCATCCGTACCCGGTCATACAATTCGTTGCCCTCTGCAAGCCAGAAACCAAGAGAATCTGTGCCCGATAGCACAATCCGCATCCCCATGGGCACATAGATGTCTGAAAGCAGGGCCGCTGAATCAATGAAGTCTTCCATAAGGGTAACCTCGTCAATAAACACATACTGGAATCCATCCTGATACAGTCTGTCCAGGCCAGAGGCGAGCTGCTGCATCTGGTCAGAGGTCCGCATCTTAACGTAAGCGGTTTTGGCAAAATCCTCGGCAGACATTTCCCCAATTGCCTGGAAAAGCATCGTGGTCTTTCCTGTACGGCGCAACCCATACACAGCGCATACCCGCGTGTAATCATTGCTAAAAAGATACTGAATAATTTTTTCAAAACCGTCTCTTTTCTGAAAGGAACGGACATGTTTTACCATATTGGAAAGAGTCTGGCCTGTGCGTATATTTGTTTCAAATGTATTGTGGTTTTTGCGTTGCTCTGTGTTCATAGATCGCCTCCGTCTGGTCTTCCGAAAGAGTCCTCTCTTTACCCCCCAGTACACCGCCAGCACCCCCGTACATACGATCCCAAGCATTATGGCATATTCGGTAAATGCTTCCGGCCTCCGCTCATAGGCCCTATTTAGAAACGGAATCCCCAGCACCACAAAAAAGTACCAGAAAACCGGAACCCAGATACCCATAGGCCGCTGCACCGCCGCTCCCCTTTCCTGGTTCTGCTCCGCTCCATCTGCCTTTGCTACAGCCCCTTCTGCCATCCCGGTTCTCTGCAAAACCGCCCCAGCCATTTCATAGATAAAAAGCAGGGACGTAAAATAGACCACAATCCCAATAAGGGTATGAAGCCGGTCCGGCGTCAAAAGAACTCCAGGGAAGCTCTCCAGCATACCAGACGGAAGACGTCTGGGAAGGAAAATAGCGCAGGCAATGCGCACGCCGTTGACGAATACGGTAAATCCATAGGAAAACACCATGCTGCCTGCTGTCCAGGCCATGGCTTTCCAAAAGGTTCCCATACGGTGGGCAAAGCCGAATACCAGGGCGGCAATGACAATCATCAGAAACTGGATACCGGAGCAGGTATTGGCAATGACAAACTGGCAGGGAACACTGACATAGCCGATTCCGGCCTGCCAGGGAAAGGGCTCCCCGGTGAGGATTCCGGCCCACCAGGCGGTAGGCTCCAGAATCCATCCCAGAAGCTCTACGTCCACACTGCTGTAGCGGTATTTGATGACAGCGATGCTGATGAGCGCCAGAACATAACATGGCCAGAACCTCCGTAAAACCCCGAAAAAGTATTCTGCCCGGAATGGGGCCGGACCGCATCCGTCCCCATTCCATGATTCCCTGCCATGGTTCTTCCGCCAACTCCGTTCCACGTCTACCTCCTGCGCATCCGCCGCAGCACCGGCAGGCACATGACCACTGCCAGCATCAGCCACAGCGCAATCTCTCCCGGTTCCGAGCCGGTGGTGTAGCCTCCGCCGGATACGGATACACTGCCCAGGGCATTTTCCGTCACGCCTTCCGGCAGGGGCTGGGGCTGGTCTACGTCGGTGCTGTCGCCGTTTTCATTGCGGACCACATCCAGCACTGCGATGAAGGAGGTGTAGGGAGTCATCATGCTGTATTTCAGGCCAATGTCTGTGACCTCCTTTTTCACCTCCGGGTCGTCCTCCTGGTTGTAGCCGTAGTCTGTCAGATTCTGCACCCGGGTCCTGGCCCAGAGGTAGCGGATTGCGTCGCCATGCTCCACCAGGGATGCCCCGGTCACCGGAATCTCCTGGCTGTACTCCTGGCCCCCTGCAATTCCCGTGAGACGGATGGTACCGGATGGATCTCCTTTCCATTTTCCGAACAGTACAATAGGACGCTGGGCGAAAAGCACCGGCACCTTCTCCGGCTCTGTGTCATAGACCTCAAAACCGTCATACTCCACCTGGACATTGGTCAGAAGGGGCGCCTCAATATAGGTCCGGAAATGCTCTGCCGCCTGGGCCGCATCCTGGGAATCCGTCACCACAAAGGACTCGCCCATGCCGGTCTTTGCGATTCCGTCGATCAGATACCGGTTTACTGAGCTGCCGATACCGAAGGCAAAGAAGCTGGTATTGTCCATATGCTCCTGGATGATCCCGAAGACTTCCTTTTCCCCGGAAATGTACCCGTCCGTGACAATCACCACATTCCGGGCAATCCATTTCTGGGACGGAATGTCTATGGCTTCCTCTATGGCCGGGGCCAGCATGGTGCCGCCTCCGCCCTCCTGGTCCTCAATGAACTTTAATGCCTTGTCAATGTTTTTGCGGGTGGCCGGCAGGGAGTGGGAGGACAGTTTCTGGGAATCCATGGAGAACAGAACCACGTTGAACCGGTCGGTTACCCGTAAACCGGATACCAGATCCCGGATCATTTCCTTGGCCGTGTTCAGGGGATAGCCTATCATGGAACCGGATACATCCAGCACGAAAATGTATTCTCTGGGAAGAATTTCCTCCGGCTCCACCCGCTGGGGCGGCTGGACCATGAGCATAAAAAAGTTCTCGTAATCACCGGCATTTTCCCCGGCACCAGGCGTTCCGGTGTTCTCTGTTTTTCCGGCTGCACCCGCATTTTTCCCGTCACTAAGCATCAGGCCGCAGGTCATTTCCTCCCCGGACAGCCGGTAGTCCAGAATAAAGTCACGGTCCCCTGCGAAATCCTCCGGGTCGGCAAGAGTCACCTTTGCCGTGGTGTTCCCGTCTCCCATCTGGCTGCTGATCTGGTGGGATTTGCAGGTCAGATCCTGGATCGGGACGCCTGCGGACAGGTTGACTTCAATCTCGTATTTGCCGTCCTGGGCGGTTCCTTCTTTATAATAGGGAGTTTCGATCCACTGGTCCTTACCGGAGCGGGAGTCTCCACCGGATGTGCGGTTCTCATTCTGGGAAGAATCTTCCTCCTGGTCCCGGTCCGGGGTAGCGAAACGGGGGCCCACCACTGTGGGGAACACAAACTGGTAGATCCCTTCCCTGGGAGTAATCAGCTCTGTGTAGTGAAGCTCTATGCGCACCTCATCTCCAGGCATAATGTTGGCCACATCCATGGAGAATACATTGGGCCGCTGCTGCTCCAGCAGGGAGGCGCTTTTGCCTTCCCGCTTGGCTTCCTCGAATTCTTCCTTGGCTTCTTCCTTCTCCCGGATCACGGCTTTAACCCGCTGGCTGCCGATCTCCATGGTCATGCCGTGGACCGTTACATTGGCCGAGGCCGGAAACTGGTAGCTGGCATTGATGGGCTTTTCCCCCTGGTTGGTGTATACCTGGGTAACGTAGGTCTCTGCGATCACGCCGTTAATACTGGCAGACACCCGGGTCTCCTTCAGAGGAAAGCTGTCCACGGACACATCCTCATCTTCAATCCACAGATAAGGGGCAAGAGTTTTGCCGCTGTCTTCGTCCTCCTGGTCCGCGGCATAGGCTATGGACGGCCAGGCCAGAAGAAGCATCATGGCCATGGTTATGGTCATAGCCATGACCAGTACCATGGCCTGAGTATGAAACCGGAACAGGCGCCGGTCTTCCTGTAGTTGTCGGGTTCTTTGTAATTGCTGGGTTTTCATGTAGTTGGCCTCCCCCAAAATACGATACATATTGCTGCACTTACCAGTATAGCACATTTTAAAGAAGAGCATCCAGTCACACTGGTAAAATTTCTCTAAAATTTTAGTCCAGGCCGCAGGGCATGGAAAACTGGACCAAAACAGACGTCAAGCTGGCTTGTAAGACTGTTTTGGTCCAGTTTTCCATATCGGGCGGACGCCCGATGCTTTTCGGGGGCAAGAAGATGCCCCCATGAATAATAACGAAAACAGACGCCAGGCCGGCTTGTAAGGCTGCATTGTTGAAAGCTGTCAGAATCTATAGTATACTGGAGACACTATCCGGGAATTCTGCACTGGGAGGTGTTTTATGGAAAACGGACTTTCTCTTCTTAAAAAGGGACAGAAGGGTATCATACATGCCATATTCAGCCGTCTGGGGCTGATCGTGCTTCTGCTTGGGATTCAGGTTATGTATCTGTTCAGTATGTTTCAGTGGTTTAAGGATTTTCTTCCCCATATCTGGGGAGGCACTGCGCTGTTTACGGCATCCATGGTGCTGTATCTGCTGAACAGGCGGGACCTGGACCCTACCTCCAAGATCACCTGGCTGATTGTGATCATGCTGCTGCCGGTGTTTGGGGCGCTGCTCTTATGGTATACCCAGAGCGATATTGGCCATACGACAGTGAAGAACCGGCTTAGCCAGCTTACGGAGCAGACCCGGGAATATATCCCCCAGTCCCAGGAGACCATGGAGGCCCTCTGCCGGGAGAATCCGGGGGCCGCGTCCCTGGCCCGGTATATCCGCCGCAGCGGCTGCTATCCGGTCTTTGACCGGACGGCTGTGACCTTCTTCCCCCTGGGGGAACGGAAATGGGAGGAGATGCTGCGGCAGCTGGAGCAGGCGGAGCATTTTATCTTTCTGGAGTATTTCATCATTGATGAGGGGCTTATGTGGGGGAAGATTCTGGAGATTCTGGCCAGGAAGGCAGCAGCCGGGGTAGATGTGCGGGTGCTGTATGACGGGACCTGCGAGTTCTCCACCCTGCCCCATGATTATCCTAAGCGGCTGGGAAAGCTGGGAATCCGGTGCAAAATGTTTGCCCCGGCCACGCCATTCGTGTCTACCCACTACAATTACCGGGACCACCGGAAGATTCTGGTCATTGACGGACATACGGCGTTTAACGGCGGAGTGAACCTGGCGGACGAGTACATTAACCATATTGACAAGTTCGGCCACTGGAAGGATACGGCAGTGATGTTAAAGGGCCAGGCGGTGAAAAGCTTTACCCTGATGTTTCTGGAAATGTGGGGGCTCAGTGAAAAGGTCCTGGAATTTGACCATTTTCTCAGCTTTCCGGCCAGACCCCAGGAGGATGCCCGGGGCTTTGTACTGCCTTATGGAGACTGCCCCCTGGACAATGACCGGGTGGGGGAACGGGTGTACATGGACATCCTCAACCGGGCCCAGAGGTATGTACATATTATGTCCCCCTATCTGATCCTGGATGATGAGCTGGAGACGGCCCTGAAATTTGCGGCAGAGCGTGGGGTCCAGGTATCCCTGATCCTGCCGGGCATCCCGGACAAGGCGGCGCCCTATTCCCTGGCCAAAACCCACTATGCCTCCCTTCTGGAGTCCGGGGTGGAGATTTTCGAGTATACGCCGGGATTTGTCCATGCCAAGGTATTTGTCAGTGATGACCGGGAAGCGGTAGTAGGCACCATCAATCTGGATTACCGCAGCCTGTACCATCATTTTGAGTGCGCTACCTACCTTTACGGAGTGGAATGCATCCCGGAGATTGAAGCGGACTTCCAGGCTACCCTGGGGAAATGCCGGCAGATGACAAAGGAGACCGTAAAGCAGGAAAAGCTTGGGCTGAAGGTAATGGGATTTGTGCTGAAAGCCATAGCCCCGCTGATGTAAAAGGATTGAAATGTTACAGACCGGCAAGTATAATATTGATAAACAGTTATGATTCACAGGGGATGTGGCCTGATGAAAGACTAGTGCAACGATGTACTAGTACATCGTTGCATTAATCCCGAAGTAAATAGTGCTTGATATTCGTGTCAGCTGTGCGTCTGCGAAGCGACGGCGTAGTGGGACCTACGGCTAGCTTCGCAGGCGTGCAGATGGCGCGGATAGCGAGTGCTATTTACTCGGGAATTAGTGCAGCGATGTACTAGATGCCTCTTGGAACAGACCGTTTCCAGGAGCTGCGCAATGGCACCGCCCCATCTGGGAGAATGAGAGAATATGAGGAATTATCGTAGCTTTTGGCGTAAAAAACAAGGTCTGCTGCTCTGTCTTTCTGTGGCTGCTGTACTGCTGGGGATCGGGGCCCTTCTGTGGACCGGGAAGATTCAGGCGGTGTTTTCCCTGAAACGGGGAAATGGCCAGGGAGTGGTCCTGCTGCCGGAGAACCCGCGGCAGGTACCGGACACGGTCTGTTATTTCTGGCAGAAGGACCCCCGGTGGGCCGGGGACCGTCTGGGAGAGGCACGGGATACCATGGCTTCCTCCGGCTGCCTGGTGTGTTCCCTGGCCGCGGGACTCCGGATGCAGGAAAACGGAGCAGCCAGCCAGAATAACCGGGATGATATCCAGGAGGGCTGGCCGGATGGCCAGGAAAACAAAGAAAACAGTCCCACGCTCTTTTCCACTGCCGGTGACCTTAACCGGCTTTTCTCCCAGGCCCAGGTGTACACGAAAAACGGGGCCGTGATCTGGGACCGGATTCCCGAGGCAGTGCCCGGGACTGTCACCTATGTGGCGGAAGGCGTGGATGCCGGGGAAATCGACGGTTTCCTGGCCAGAGGCATCTTCCCGGCGGTAAAGGTCCGGGTAGGGGGAACCGGGGCCTTCCACTGGGTACTGCTTGTAGGGGCCGACGGAAATGGCTATCTCTCCATGGACCCGCTGAAAGAGGACCCGGCAGCCGTGTCCCTGGAGGAATTCGGCAACCGGGTATACGCGGTACGGGCAGTGTACTATGAGGATGCTGCCGTTTTACAGGACTGACTGCCGGAACTCATTTCCCGGCAGCCCCTGCCAGATGTCAGACCTGGGCTGACACATACAGCTCCCGCAGCTTATCCACCGTCAGTTCCCGGCGCCGGGTCTGGTCCATGTCCAGGAGAATCCTTCCGCTGTCCAGCATAATGGTGCGGGTACCGGTCTCCAAGGCCTGCTGCATGTTGTGGGTGATCATCAGGGTGGTGATCCGGTAACGGTCCACAATCCCGCAGGTAATGTCCATGACCTTCCCGGCAGTGGCCGGGTCCAGGGCGGCAGTGTGTTCATCCAGAAGCAGGAGCCTGGGCGGCACCAGGGTACTCATCAGCAGCGTTACCACCTGGCGCTGACCCCCGGAGAGCAGGCCTACCCGGGTCTTCATCCGGTTCTCCAGATCCATGCCGAACCGCTCCAGCTCCTGACGGAAATACTCCCGGTCTTTTCTGCCCAGGGCCTGGGAAAAGCTGCTTTTCTTCTTTTTCGAGCAGGCCAGGGCCAGATTCTCCTCAATGGTCAGGGAGGGAGCCGTGCCTTTCATGGGGTCCTGGAACAGCCTTCCTATATTCCTGGCCCGCTTATGTTCCGGCAAAAAAGTGATATCCTCCCCGTCCAGCAGAATACGTCCGCTGTCTAAAAGGAAGGTGCCGCTGATGGCGTTGAACAAGGTGGATTTGCCGGACCCGTTGGAGCCCAGGACCGTGACGAATTCTCCCGGCTCCAGGGTAAGATTCAGGTTATTCAGGGCAGTATGTTCATTGACGGTGCCCTTGCCGAAGCATTTGCAGGCGGACCGGATTTCAAGCATGTATGCCATTGTGTCTCCCTCCCCTTCCTGCCGCAGGCCCATATGGCCTTTGGGCCGTTTCCATTCCCGTCCCGGATATGCAGACCGCTGTACGTCCCTGCCTCCGAATCCGGTATGTCTCTGTCATGGTCCCCAGGGCCGGGAGCGCCAGGGCCAGGGTGACGATCAGGGCGGACACCAGCTTCAGCATATAGGCCGGGAACCAGTCTGCCCTTGTGGCCACGGCAATGATATAGCGGTAGACCACGGAGCCAAGAATGGAGGAACAGAGACCCAGGGTCACGGACCTGCGTCCCAGCAGGGCTTCACCGATAATGACGGACGCCAGTCCCACGACCAGGGTCCCTACACCGGAGCTGATATCCGCAAAGCTCTGGTACTGGGCAATAAGACCGCCGCACAAAGCGGTCAGGCCGTTGCTGAGGGCCAGGGCAATAAGCTTCATCCGTTTCTCATGGATGGAAGATGCCCGGACCATATCCCCGTTGTCCCCGGTGGCCCGGATGTACAGCCCCAGCCGGGTACGGAAGAACCAGGCCAGGACAGCGGCGGAAAGTCCTGCCGCCGCCAGGGCCACACACAGCCGGGTCATCTCCTTGTCCAGGCCGGCGCCTGCGGACACGGCCAGGGAGAACAGGGTATCCCTGCCCATAAGGGCCAGGTTGGGAGTACCGCCCAGAACCAGCATATTGACAGAGTAAAGGCCGCTCATGGTCAGGATGCCGGTGAGCACCGGATGGATGCCCAGGCAGGTGTGAAGAAAGCCGGTGAAGCTTCCGGCCAGACTTCCTGCCGCCATGGCTGCCAGGAGTCCCAGAAAGGGATGGCCGGACAAGGTGCAGGCAGCGGACACGGCCAGACCCAGGGTGAAGCTGCCTTCCGCGGTCAGATCCGGAATATTCAGAATACGAAAGCTGATATAAATCCCCAGAACCATGACTCCGTAGAGCAGGCCAAGCTGGAGAGAACCGATGAATAATGTCATGCTGCAGACTCCTTTCCTTTCAAATGATGCCCGTGACCCCTCCCGTCCATCTGCCGGACCTGCCGGACCTTCATGGCGGCGCGTCTTTGCCGGGCGTATAAGGGTTACTCCTGATCCGTCACAAACACAATGGAGCCGTCCTCCGGCACCGTAAGTCCCAGGGCTTCCATAGTGGTCCTGTTGACCACCGTGGCGCCGGCCGGAACCACCACTGCCGGGATGTCCGCGATGGCAGTACCTTCCAGATACCGGATGGCCATGTCCGCGGACCGGATGCCGATTTCCCGGTCACTGATAGCCACGGTGGCAAGCGCACCGGAATCCACCATGGTAGCGGAGCTTCCGTACACCGGCAGCTTTCTGTCTCTGGCAATCTGGGTTACCAGGGGCATGGCGGACTGAATCACGCTGTCATTGGGAATAAAGAGGGCATCCACGCTGTCGGCTAAGGACTGGGCCGCCTGCTGTACCTCGGAAGAATTGGTCACGGCGGCTTCCTTACAGACCAGGCCGTTCCTGTCACAGTAAGCCCTGGCGGCTTCTACGGTGTTGACGGAATTGACCTCACTGGTGCAGTAGAGGATACCAAAGGTCTTTGCTTCCGGTGTCAGGCTGGCGCTGAGACGGAAAATGTCTTCCACCGGGATGGCATTGCTGGTTCCGGTGGCATGTTTGTCGGGCTTTTCCATGTCCGTAATGACACCGGCGGCAACCGGGGCAGACACGGCGATAAAGATCACCGGGGTATCGGAACCCTGGTTTACCATGGCCTGGGTAGGCGGGGTGGCGATGGTGACCACCAGGTCATAGCTGCCGTCTGCCATGGCCTGGGCTATGGTCTGCAGACCGGCAGCGTCTCCCTGGGCGCATTTGTAATCTATAGACAGCTTTTCTTCGGTATAGCCTTTGTCCCGGAGCTGCCCGATAAAACCTTCCCGCATGTCGTTGAAGGCACCGTTCTCCACCATCTGGATAATGCCTGCCTTCAGTTGTCCGGGGGCCGGAGCGGATGTGCCAGTACCGGCCCCGGTGGTTCTGCCGGATGTCTCACTGCCGGGCCCTGTGGTTCCGTCCGTGGCACCCGGCACACTGCCGGCGCCTAAAGCCGCGTCTGTCCGGGCGGCGCATCCGGCCACGGTGCAGGCCAGGGAGGCGGCTGCTGCTATCGCAATCAGTTTTTTCATCATTTTCATAATGCTTCTCCTCATTCTTATTTTAAATCAACACATTACCGTTCCTGACCGCCGCGGTTCTCCAGAGTCCGGAACGCTGCCGTCAGCATTTCCCGTGTAATGGGATAGGGGTTGTGGTCAATGTCCTTCATCTCCAGAATCCGTTCCGCCACCTGGTCCAGCTCCCCGGCGGTGATCTCCAGGTCTGCCAGACAGACCGGAAGCTTTACACTCTGGCTGAACCGGTACAGCTTCCGGAACATTTCCTCCTGACCGTCCACCAGAAGCAGGATCAGAATCCCATAGCTTACCACCTCCCCGTGAAGATGGCCCTTCTCAATGTGGGGGAAGGAGGTCAGGGCGTAGAATACGGCGTGGCCCAGCCCGGTGTTGTAGTCGATGATCCGGTCACGGGTCAGCAGGATGGAGGCGATGCCGGTACTGACCACGACCGCTAGAACTACCTGCTCCAGTTCCCCGGATATCCGTCCGGCCCGGTTGTCTGCCAGAGCCTTTTCCCCATAGGCAAGAACCGGCTCCAGACACATGCTGCTGACCACCACTCCCAGGCGGATATAGTGGGGCAGCTCCTCCCCCCGGGAGGACACGGTGCTCTCAAAATATTTGGCATAGGTGTCGCCCATACCGGCCCACAGGTACTGCTGCGGGGACCGGGCGATGATCCCCAGGTGGATAAATGCATGGACCGGCGGCTTCCCGAAAAAGTAAGGGCGCAGAAAGCTGCCGTCCGGATGGTACATAATGGACACGCTGGTGCAGGCGGAGCAGTTGGAGGCAATGGTGGGAAAGGTAAATACCGGCTTTCCCAGAGTGTCTGCCAGGGCCTTTGCCGTATCCGTGGCTTTGCCGCCTCCTACCGCGAACACCATGTGGGCCTGGCCTGGGGCGGGCTGTGCCCGGAGTACTTCCACGTTCTCATAGCTGCATTCCCCGCCGTACCAAAGATACTCCAGAATCCGGATACCCCCCTGGGAGCAGGCGGCCTCCAGGGCATCCTTTGCCGCTGCCATGGCCTTATGGCCGCCGATGACTACGGCTGTGGTGCCGTAAGGACGGCAGATGGCTCCGATCTCTTCATAGGGATTCTCCCCAATGGTGTAGCTGGGCAGGAAAATACTGTAGTGCTTCATAGGTTATGCCTTCCTTTCTGCTGTTTTGCCGGAAACAAAAAAATCCCGGACAGAAATCACATCTGTCCGGGACGAATATCATCACAATATCCGCGGTACCACCCGCAATTGGCCTTATAAGGCCCTCTCATCCGCATACCATCATATGCGCTGCCCTTTTACGATTGCAGCTTTCGTCGCTTCATACCAGCGGATACGGAGTACCGGCCCCTGGCCGTCTCCCCGTTCCCATCCATTCCGAAGCGCCCTCAAAAGTCCATTCATCTGAATCTTCCGTACTGCCTTTCCACCACCGGCAGCTCTCTGTGACTTCCGACCTCCGGCCGGTCCCCGGAACCAACGCGGCTGTGCGCTCTGGTATTCAAAGTTATCCTTTTCAGGGGGGCTGGAGGGTTATTCAGACTACTTACCCTTTCTCAACGGTTTGATGTATTTGATTGTTGGGGATGATTGTAGCACTTTAGCGTGGTGATGTCAATAGGGTTTTTCTGATTTTTTCAGCATTTTTTCATTGACATTTTTCGTCAAATCTTATATACTCAAAACAGCAATAAAAAAACCAATGGAAGTGAGACACTGCCACATGAGCCGGTACAGTAAGATAAGAGCAGACATATTGTCTGGAAAATCCGATACAAATATATCCGAAGAAGATATGTGCTTCTTTCTTTCAAAGATAGGCGCTGTTCATCGGCGGACAAAGGGTTCCCATTTCCAGTATAGCATCGACAATGTTCCTGAACTGATCAATATACAGCCTAAGGGCGGGAAAATCAAACCCTACCAGGTAAAAGAAATCAGAAACCTTGTTATAGAGTATAGACTTGGTGAAGGAGGAGATATTTGATGGCATACAACAAACTGTTTTACTGGAGCCAGGATGACAATGCTTTTATTACAAATGTCCCGGCCCTTCCCGGCTGTATGGCAGATGGGGATACCATTGATGAATCCCTCAAAAATGCAGATGTCATGATACAGGAATGGGTCCGTTTTGCCCAAGAGCTTGGCCGTGAAATTCCTCAGGAAGATTTTTCCTATATCGAGTCCACCGCCCCCACTTCCATTGATGTGGCGTCCTATATTCTTGACCGTCTGGACGCCATTGACACATGGATGCTTCAAAAACTGGTCTATTACTGTCAGGCATGGTGTCTGGGAATTTATAAGACTCCATTTATAAATGACAGCTTTAAAGATTATGCCAATGGTCCAGTCAATAAGCGTCTGTTTGATACCCACCGGTCCAGACGGATTGTGAGAAAATGCGATTACCCGGTCTCACATGTCTTTTCACCATCAGAAATCAGGCATATGGACCATGTCATCAACACATACCGGCATGAGGACGGGGACACGCTCCGGCAGTATACACACATGGAAAGACCCTGGAAAGAAACCAGGGGTGATCTGAAGGAAGGCGCCAGTGATAATAAAGATATACCGGAAGCGCTTATGATGGAATATTATCACAATTAAAGGGACATGGGTAAAAAGCCAGGACTTCTTACTCACTGCATCATAATAAAATAAACTGGTGCCGATATGGCACCAGTTTATATTTTATACCCCATACTTTTTCTCAACGGTTTGGTTATTTGATTGTTGAGGCTGATTGCAGCACTTTGACACGGTGATGTCAAGCATTTTTTGTATCTCCGGTTTACAGCATCATCTGTCCCCCGTTGATCTGGACCACTTCCCCTACCAGATAGGAGGACTGCTCCGAAGCCAGATAATACATCACATCCGCCACCTCACCGGGCCGGCCCATGCGGCCTGCGGGAATGGCCTTGACAAAGCTTTCCAGAAGCTCCCGGCTGCTGGCCGCATGAAATGCCGTGTCAATGGTTCCGGGAGAGACTGCATTGACCCGGACCCCTGCGGGAATCAGTTCCTTGGCCATGGCACGTGTCATGGTCAGTACCGCTGCCTTGGCCGCCGCATAGACTCCGGCTCCCGGGCCGCCGCCATTATAGGCTGCAATGGAGGTAATGTTGATGATGGTTCCTTTTGTCTTCTTCAGCCAGGGGATACACTCCCGGGAGGCGAAAAAGGCCCCTGTCAGATTCAGATCCATAACCCGGTTCCAGAATGCGGTTTCCATGCCTTCAAAGGCGGAACGTCCCCCCAGACCCCCTGCATTGTTGATGAGGGTGTCAATCCGTCCGTAAGTCTCCACCGTCTTTGCAACCATGGCCTTTACTTCTTCCTCACTGGTGGCATCTCCTGGCAGGAAAAGCACATCATGCCCCATGGCCTTAAGCTCCTGCTCCGCTTTTCTGCCATTTTCCTGGTTATAATCGTTGAATGCAACAGCATAGCCTTGGGCTGCAAATTTCAGGCAGGCTGCATGGCCGATTCCTATGGCTGCGCCTGTAATAAACAATACTTTTTTCTCTGTCATGTTTCTCTCCTTTCTCAAGAAACGGAGCCGTCAGAACATGACACCGCCCGTCTCACAAAATCCGGCGGCTTTTGTCCCATGCCGGAACGGCTCCGTGGAAATGCATTTTTTTACTTTAGCAGTAAATCCGGCACAAACAGCACCACCTGGGGCACAAAGGTTACCAGCATCAGCACTGCAATCATGGCCGCGTAGAAGGGGATCAGGGATCTGGTCAGCTTTTCCATGGAAATCTTCCCAATGGTACAGCCCACAAAGAGCACCGCTCCCACCGGAGGGGTACAAAGGCCGATGGCCAGGTTCAGCACCATCATCACCCCAAACTGGACAGGGTCCATGCCAATGGCCTGGGTCACCGGCAGAAGGATGGGGGTGGTGATCATAATCAGCGGCGCCATATCCATAATGGTTCCCAGAGCCAGGAGCAGGATATTGATCAGAAGCAGGACCACTATCCGGTTGCTGCTGACTCCCAGAAGGGCACTGGTGATCAGGGCCGGCACCCGCAGGTAGGCCAGAAACCAGCCGAAGGCATTGCAGCTGGCCAGCAGGGCCAGGACTGTGGCCAGGGTCTTCAAAGCGCTCATGAGAATCTCGTCCATCCTGCTGACAGGAATCTCCCTGTATACGAAAAAGGTAATGACAAACGCATAAAGGCAGGCCACTGCCGCGGACTCGGTAGCCGTGAAGATTCCGCCGATGACTCCGCCGATGATGATGACAGCGGTCAGAAGTCCCAGAACCGCGCTGCCGGCAATCCTCAGACCTTCCCGGAAGGATACCTTCTCCCCCTTGGGGTAGCCCCGCTTCACGGCAATCACATAACTGATTACCATCAGGGCCGCTCCCAGCAGGACCCCTGGAAGGATTCCTCCCAGAAACAGCCTCCCCACAGAGAGGCCTCCGGCGGACACCGCGAAGATGATCATATTGTGGCTGGGCGGGATGATCAGTCCCTGGCAGGCGCTGGTAATGGTCACATCCACGGAATAGTCCTCGTCGTATCCGCTGTCCACCATCATGGGGATCAGCAGCGCCCCGATGGAGGACACGTCGGCAATGGCTGAACCGGAGATGCCGCCGAAGAACATGCTGGCCAGAATATTCACCTGGGCCAGGCCGCCCCGCACCCGTCCCACCAGCACATTGGTGAATTCAATGATCCTCCGGGAAATGCCCCCGGCCCCCATGATTTCCCCTGCCAGAATAAAGAAGGGGATTGCCAGAAGGGAGAAGGAGTGGATTCCCTTTACCATCTGCACTGCCACGGACATCAGGGGCACCTGCAGATAGAAGGAGGTGAGAATCGCCGAGGCCAGCAGGGCAAAGGAAATAGGGGTGTGAAGAACCAGCAGCACCACAAAAGTGCCCAGCAGAATGGTAATTCCCAGATAATCAACCATGGTGTTCCCTCCTTTCCCCGTTCCCGGACTTCTGCTCCCATCCGGTAAAGTTTACAAAAGAAAAGTACGCAATCAGAATACCGGATACCGGCACGGCGCCGTACAGCATGGCAGACGGCAGGTGGGTGGCAATCATAATGTTGTGCATGGTGCTTTTGATCAGGCTGATTCCAAAGTACAGCAGCACCAGGCCCATAATCATCAGAATAAAATCCGTAAGCTTTAAAATGATCCGCTGCAAACCGGCGGGAAGACTGTCGTAGAACAGATTCACACTCAGATGCAGCCTGTGCTTCACGCCATAAGCTATGCTGAAAAATCCCATGTACACCATCAGCATCATGGTGATCTCCTCAGACCAGCGGATGGCCTGGTTCAAAGCATACCGGTAAAATACATGGATGCAGATGATAATGGTCATCGTCAGCAGCATCAGCTTTGCCAGAAGCATGCAAAGATCCATCAGGCGGTTGAAAAACCGGTCAATCACATTCACTTGTCATCCCCCATTCTTTTTCCCGGAACCGGAAGGGCCGGGCCCGGCTGCCGGATTTCCTGCCCGGCCCGGATTCCCGGCTTTCGGCCTGGCCCGGATTCCTGGCTTTCGGCCTGGCCCGGATTCCCGGCTTTCGGCCCGGCCCGGATTCCTCCGGTTCCACTTTTACACGCTTTACTGCATGTCAATAATGGCCTGCAAGGTATCCATATAGTCTCCTGCGTATTTCTCGTAGAGGGGTTCCACGGCCTTTACAAAGCCTTCCCGGTCATCCAGCTCACTGACCTCTGACCCGGCTGCGATTACTTTGTCCATGGCTTCCTTTTCTACCTGGCCGTACTTGTCCCGCTCCCACAGCTCAGACTCCTTGGCACATTCCCGGATGATCTGCTGGTCCTCCGGAGACAGCTTGTCAAATACCATTTTGCTGCACACCAGAATCTCCGGCGGAGCCGTATGACCGTCCAGGGAGATGTATTTTGCCACCTCATAATGGCTGTTCTGGTCATAGCTGACCCAGTTGTTCTCGGCACCGTCGATGACGCCGGTCTGCAGGGAGCTGTACACCTCGCCAAAGGCCATGGGAGTGGCGGACGCGCCCAGGGCTTCCACCATATCCACAATCAGCTGACTCTGGGTGGTACGGATCTTCAAACCCTTCATGTCCTCCACGGTCTTAATAGGGCGCACGGAGTTGTAGAAATTCCTGGTTCCTGCATCGTACAGGGCCAGGCCGATAAAATTACCTGCCTCCACACTGTCCAGAAGCTCTTTGCCGATTTCACTGTCAATGACCTTGTGCATGTGGTCTGCGTCGGTGAACAGGTAAGGCATCTGGAGAAGGTTCAGAATCGGGGCAAACTCAGTCATGGGGGCAAAGTTGACTCTGGTAAAATCAATGGCGCCGAACTGTACCTGCTCTAAAATCGCCTGCTCGTCACCGCCAAGCTGGCCGCCGGTAAACACTTCGATCCTGATCCGCCCGTCCGTCTTCTCTTCCACCAGGCGGGCAAACTCAATGGCTCCCATGGTGGCCGGATAGGTCTCGGTCTGGGTCTCTGCCAGCCGGAGCACAATGGTGTCTTTGGCTGCTGCTTTTCCGGTCTCCGGTGCTGCGCTCTGGGACTCCTGCTTATCCTGGGCTTCCCCGGAAGTGGCTGCCGGCGCGGCTGTGGTGGCCGGTGCAGACGGTGCGGAACTGCCGCAGCCTGCCAGGGCTGCTGCCGCCAGTACTGTGGCCAGAATCACGGACATGGTTTTTCTCATTTTACATCCTCCTTGTGTTCATACACTTGCAGCCGCTGCCATGCCCCTGATGGGCCGGGCTTTTGCTGCATTTGTTTATTATTTCCCATAACAAAAGTATAGACGACAAATGCGAAAAACAGAATGCACACATTTGCCGTCTATAAATACATTTTTGTTGTAAATGTTATATAAAGGATTTTTAACAGAGTCTTAGCATTTTTTTGCCAGTTTAGCATTTTTTTGATAAACCGAGGGCGGAATGCCGGTTTCCTTCTTAAAGACCCTGGCAAAATAATTGGCCTCGCTGTAGCCTACCCGGCTGCTGACTTCCTTGATGCTGGTCTCCCCCTGCTCCAGCATCTCCCGGGCCTTTAAGATCCGGACCCGGGTCAGATAATCCACAAAATTCATCTGGAACTTCTGCTTAAACAGTTTGCTGAAATAGTAGATGGAAAAGCCGATCTGGGCTGCCATGTCTTCCAGGGTAATATTGTTCATGTAATTGGCCTGGATATATTCCTCTGCCCGGACCGCCCAGGCCGCATCCGGATTTCCCTCCCGGGCGATCAGCCGGTCAATCATGGTCTCCATGTAGCCGGAGGCCATGGCCATGACCGGTTCCCGCCGGGGCTCTTCCAGCATTCTGCGGCCTATGGTGTAGACCGGCTCCACCTCTGTCTCCAGCTTCAGGGTCCGGTTCACTGCCACCAGAAGCTCATACAGTTTCAACACCGGCTCCACGGCTTCGTCAAAGAACCGTTCCATCAGCTGTTCCAGATACAGCATGGCCTCGTCATATTCCCCGGCTTTCAGGGCAGCTGCCATCCGCTGCTCCTGACTGCCCTGGGTGGCGTCCCCGCCACTGGTACCGGCTTCCCGCCGGTGGACATGGATCTGTTTGGCGCTGCCCAGATTCCGTTTGGCCTCCCGGAAGGAAAGGTAAATATTTTTCAGCTGGGCCACCTGAATCCCGGCGGCAATCTTCACCTGGAAGCCGGCCAGCTCCAGGGCCTGGTTCAGCTCTCCCAGAAGCGCCTTGTACCACTCCCGCTCCCGGATCTCTGCGGAAAGAACCAGCAGATAGATCTGGCCGTAATGTTCGCAGATACAGATCCGCTCCCGGCCTCCCAGGTCCCTGGCCCAGCTGCGGCAGATCCTGAGCGCCTGTCCGCTTTCCCCGGACCGGGACAGCCGGGCATCCACAATGACCCCAGCCCCATACCGGAACGTAAGGCCCAGTCCCTCCATCAGCTCCTGGGTCTGCGCCTCATCAGCATTGGAAAAGGCAATGGCAGACACCAGCTCGCTTTCCATGTACTGCTCTGCCTGCATGGCTTTCTTCTGGTTGGCCTCCTCAGCCCTGCGCCGGGTCCGCCTCTGGTCTACCTGGACCATGGCTTTCTCCAGGGCTCCTGTAATCTCCTCGTCTGCCGCAGGCTTTACCAGAAAGTCTGCGGCTCCGATGTTCACGCTTTCCCTGGCGTAGGAGAAATAAGTGAAGCCGGTCAGCATGATGATATAGCAGTCCGGCAGAAGGTCCAGAATTTCTTTCCCTGCCTCGATTCCGTTCATGCCCGGCATCTTGATATCCAGCAGGGCAATGTCCGGCTGGAACTCCCTGGCAAGGCTCACTGCCTCCTTGCCGTTGGCAGCCAGACGGATCTCCGCCCGGCTGCCAAACTGCCTGGAGATTACCGCTTCCAGGGCCATGCGCTCCATCTGCTCGTCATCGGCAGCCAGTATCTTATAATTCATCTTATCCTCCAATCTGGGCAAGGCGGGGAAACCGGGGCCGGGCCTGCGGCCGCTGCCGGAAGCTCCGGGCCTGCTCCTGCTGCCAGGGGGGCCGGGCCTGGGCCCCCTGCCAAGGGTTCCGGGGCCGCCAGACCTCCGGGCTTTAGGGGAAACAGAATCTGTACGATGGTCCCGTACCGGGGGCTGGAATACAGCCCCAGGCTTCCGCCCGGATAGAGACTGATCCGGGTGGTAATGTTGGACACCCCGATTCCCGTGGTGTGTCCTGTCCGTTTTCCGCTTTTTCCTTCCCGGATTTTCTGCAGCTGTTCCCGGGTGATTCCGGCGCCATTGTCACAGATCCGAATCCGCACATGTGTCTTCCGGATACGGATATCCGTGAGAATCTCCCCGCCGGATTCCAGGTTCTCGATGCCGTGGATAATCGCGTTTTCCACCAGGGGCTGCAAGGTCATGCTGGGAATCAGCACTTCCCGGCAGGTTTCCTGGACCCGGGCCCTGTAACAGATCCGGTCACCGAACCGGTGGGTCTGGATATAGATATATTTCTCCACAATATCCACCTCGTCCCCTACCGTGGACAGCCGGTTAAAATGATCCAGATTGTACCGGAACAGGTCAGCCAGATTGCGGATCAGGGCCGTGGTCACCTGGGGAGTGCCGTACTGGGCGGACCGGGAAATGGAATTCAGGGTATTAAACAGAAAATGGGGACTGATCTGGGACTGGAGTGCCAGAAGCTGGGATTCCCGCAAAAGCTCGTCCATGCGGATATTTTTCAGCTCCTGCTGGTGGAGCCTGGCCTCTACCTGGGATTTCTGGTTAAGATCCTGGATCAGATGCCGGATATTCTCCTTCATTCCATTAAAAGCTGCCGCCAGCTCCCCTACCTCGTCCCGGCTGCGGACCGCCACATCCTGGATATCAAAATTGCCCCCGGATATTTCCCGGGAGTATTTTGCCAGCTCCCGCAAAGGTCCGGCCACGGATTCCGACAGATTTAAAGCCGCCAGAAGGCTCACTGCCACGCTGCACATCAGGAATACCCTTGTCATGGTCTCCATACTGGCGGCATGGTTCTCCAGCACCGTGTATTCCTTGCTGTCCTCCTCCAGAATCACATTCAGATACTGGTTGATATATCCTCCCAGGTAGCCCAGAATATTCTCTGCCTTATAATACTCAATATAGATACGGTCCTCCCTCTGGCGGATGCGGTCCACCGTACTGTCGCATTTTTCAAAAAATACCTGGGAAGAATTGGTGATGGCGTGGATCATGTACCACTCTTCCGGGTTGTCCCGCCGGTTGTTAAGCTGGCCCACCAGGGTCTGGACCTCCTGCTTCTTCTGCTCATACTCCGGCACTGCCGCCTCGGTGCCATTGGTATAATAATCATCCAGAAAGTTCTTGGCATCCTTCAGGGACACGGAAATCTTATTGATGCGGTAATGCTCCTCCTGGGTGGCATTGTAAAATGCCGCCAGTCTCCGCATCTCCCTCTGGTAAAAGAGACTGGCACACAGATTAGCCAGAATCACTGCCAGAAAAATGGCAACCAGCTTAAGCTTCACCGGCAGGTCCCGGTAGTACTGTCTCATGATTCCCTAAGCTGCCGCTCCTGCGTCTCAAGAGCCGCAATTTCCCCGGCCCCCTCATAGATACAGAACCGGAGTTCATTGACATGGGTCTCAAAGGGTTCCAGAATCCGGGTGGCTCCGGCTCTTCCTTCAAAGCCGCAGCTGGCCGGTTCCAGGGCCATGGCATAGTCCCCTGCGGCGCTGCTTTTCCACTGGGTCAGCAGGGGCATCTGGTTTACGTTCCAGTGGATGGCCAGGGCCAGTCCCAGCCGGTCATTGACAAAGGCGCCGAAAGTCCAGCCTTCCGGGTCCGCGGCCATGGTATGCTGGAATACCTGCTCCGGGGCTCCTGCCTGGGGTTCTCCCATAAGGTTCCGGGTATCCATGCCCCGGCGGGCATCCTCATCCCTGGGGGTGCAGGTCCTGTCCGGCAGGATCAGCCGGGTCCCAGGCTCCAGAAGTGGGTAACCGGCGTTGCAGTGGTAGAGCATGCACAGGGGCTGGGGCTCAAAGCCCTGGTTCTCGATCCGGTCCCGGAAGATTAACTGGCAGGAGGGACGGGCAGGAAGCTGCCCTGGTTCCTTTCCCCACAGACATTCCACGCTCCGTCTCAGCACCAGATTCTCTCCGAAAATCCTGGCCTCCCGCATCTCCCCGGTGACCCGGACCCGGTATGTGTCTCCTTCAAACCAGGCGTCCATGCCCACCTTCTCTGCCGGGGTTGTACGGATGCGTCCGTGGGTGGGATGCTCTGTGCCGTCCACCTGCCGGTGGCCGTGGATATTGCCCAGACCGCAGGTAAACATGGCGCCGCCCATGATGGAGCGGACCGCTTCCTCCCCTGCGGTGTCATAGGGATTCCTTCCCTGGAGTCCCGGTTTGGTGAGAATGCCCAGATTGATGCCTTTGTACCGCAGCCATGCCGGGTCCAGGCATTTGTCCAGCATCAGCATGGTCTCCAGAGGACCGTTCCAGACCAGGGCGCCTCCCAGGCCTGCGGCCCGTCCGTCCTGGTACCGGACAGGCCGGACCCCTGCAATCTGTTCCATGCTGCCGCATAAGGAGAGAAGGCGCTGCTTTTCTCCGGATGTGTGGTTATTGGTGTTCATCATGTATCTCCCCCTTGTTCCAGAACGTATTTATGTGAGTTGTAACTAGTGTAGTATAAATCCTGGGGGAATGCAACCTTTCTCCTTGAAATGAACTGGGTCATATGGTAACCTTTAATTATAACGTCATGAATAAGGGGGGATTGAAACCAATGGCAAAAACCTTCAATATAACCGGCGCCTGCACCCCGGCCAGGCACTATATGGTACCGCTCCATTCCAGACTGGAGGAAATCCGCCAAATGATCGACGCCGGCGACTATTTTTCCATTAACCGGGCGCGGCAGTATGGAAAGACTACCACCCTGCGGGCTCTTGCCGATTATCTGAAAAACCACTATCTGGTGATCAGCCTGGATTTCCAGAGAATGAGTTCTGCGGATTTTGAGACCGAATCCTCCTTTGTCAATGGGCTGTCCAGAGAAATCCTCAGACGGATCTCCCTTTTGGGTGACGTGCCGGATGAGATACAGAAGGCATTTAGCCGGCTTGCAGACCATTGCGGTCCTCCCGGCCAGGAGGTGCGGATGGCAGAGCTTTTCGACTGCTTTCATAAGTGGTGCGGCCAGTCGGACAGGCCTCTGGTGCTGATGATTGATGAAGCGGATACAGCCGCAAACAACCAGACATTCCTGGATTTTCTCGCACAGCTGCGGGCGGATTATCTGGACCGGGACCTGGTGCCCACATTCCAGTCTGTGATTCTGGCAGGAGTTTATGACATCCGCAGTATGAAGCGGAAGATCCGTCCCGACGGGGAGCACAGGGAGAATAGTCCGTGGAATATTGCGGCTGATTTCCTGGTGAATATGAGTTTCTCTGTAGAAAATATCGCGGATATGCTGAAAGAGTATGAGGCTGACTGCCACACGGGTATGGATATCCGGCAATTGTCAGAAATGATTTATGACTATACATCCGGTTACCCATATTTAGTATCGCGGCTGTGCTGGTTTATGGATAAGAGAGTTTCCGGCAGAGAAGCATTTCCGGACAAATCATCCGCCTGGACAAGGGCCGGATTTCTGACGGCTGTCAATATGCTTCTGGAGGACACCAATGCCCTGTTTGATTCCCTGGCAAACAAATTGAACCAGTATCCGGAGCTGGATGCCGTCATTTCACGGCTTCTTTTCCAGGGACAGAGAATTGCTTATAATGCGGACAACCCTGCGGTACGGAATGCACAGATGTTCGGATTTGTGAAGGTCCAGAATTCCTCGGTCCGGATTGCAAACCGGATTTTTGAATCCCGTCTGTATAACCGGTACCTGCTGGACTACAAGGAGCAGAACAGTGATATCTACACCGAGGGCTCCCGCCTGAAAAATCAGTTTATTGCCAGTGGACACTTAAATGTCCGGCTGGTTCTGGAAAAATTTGTGGAGACTTTTGATTATCTCTATGGGAACCGGGATGAAACATTTCTTGAGGATGAGGGCCGCAGGTATTTTATGCTGTTTCTGAAACCGATTATCAACGGCGTGGGAAGCTGTAGTGTGGAGCCCCGTACCCGGAATAACGAGCGCATGGACCTGGTCATTGATTACCATGGGGAGCGGAATATTATCGAGATGAAGATATGGCGGGGGAACGCTTATCATGAGCGGGGGGAACAGCAGCTTGCCGATTATCTGGACTATTTTCATCTGAAAAAGGGGTATATGCTCAGCTTTAATTTTAACAAGAAGAAGGAGACCGGGGTAAAGGAAGTGGTGCTGGGGGATAAGGTTCTCATTGAGGCGGTGGTATAGGGCGGAAACAGAAAAACCGACAACCGTCAGCCCTTCTTCCGAAGGACGGCATGGCAGCCATCCTCCAGAACGTGGTATCTGCCGGAAACGGCATTATGTAACGGGAAATCCTTTTCCGAATCCCCCACTCCGCTTCCCAGGAAGAAAAATGCCCCCGGCACCTTTTCCAGAAATACGCCGAAATCCTCGGATGCCATAAAGGGTGCACAGCTGCTGTCCACATGGTCTTCGCCCAGCAGGTGGGAGGCTGCCTGGACCACCGCGTCCACCTGGGCGTCCCAGTTTACGGTGGGTGCAAATTCGTGGGTATAGGAAAACTCAAAGGCCGCACCACCTGCTTTGCAGATTCCCTCCACAATATCATGCATCCGGTTCTCGATGAGCTCCTGCATTTCCCGGGCATAGCTGCGGCAGTCTCCCAGAATGGTCACATTGCTGGGAATGGCATTGTGGGCGCCGTCGGTGAACAGCTCCGTGCAGGAGACCACCACCGGCTGGCTGGCCGGCGCGCTGCGGGAAGGGATGGTCTGCAAAGCCAGAATGATCTGGGCAGCGATCACCAGAGGGTCTACGGTTTTCTCCGGGGAAGAGGCATGACCGCCACGGCCATGGATTACAATCCGGAAATTGTCCTCGCTGGAGCAGAAGCCGCCTTTGCAGATGCCTACGGTTCCTGCCCTGTGGGCAATGGTATTGTGGAGTCCGTAGATCTCATCCATGGGGAAACAGGAACTGAAAGCATACAAAAATCCTGCCTTGAAATTGGACAGACTGTATGGTACCCTTAAAGTACCAATCATGCTTTGAAAGGAGAACATTTTGCGTACAATGAAAAAGCTTCCCATTGGCATTGATGATTTTGAAAAACTCCGTACAGAGGATTTTTTTATGTGGACAAAACAGGTCTGATCCGGGAGCTGCTGGGGAACTGGGGAGAGGTCAATCTGTTCACGCGGCCCAGGCGGTTCGGCAAATCTCTGAATATGAGCATGTTGAAATATTTTTTCTCCTATGACTGTAATCCCCGGCTGTTTGAAGGGCTTGAGATCGCCCGGGACAGGCAGCTGTGTCAACAGTATATGGGAAAATTCCCCGTGATTTCCATTACCTTAAAAGGGGTAAGCTCCGGGACCTTTGAAGGAGCCCGGGCCATGCTGCGCTTCATGATGGGCACGGAAGCCATGCAGTTCCAGTTTCTGCTGGAAAGCCACAGGCTTTCTGCCGCGGAGAAGGATCAGTATGCACAGCTGATCGCCATCGACCCCACCGGCCGTCAGGCTTTTCTCATGCCGGACGAGGCGCTGGAAAACAGCCTCTACACCTTGTCAAAACTGCTGCATAAGCATTTTGGACAGAAGGTAATCATCCTGATTGACGAATATGATGTGCCCCTGGATAAGGCCCAGCAGGCCGGGTATTATGATGAGGTGGTTATCCTGATCCGGAATCTGTTCGGGCAGGCTTTGAAAACCAATCCTTCCCTTTTTTTCGCGTTGCTGACCGGGTGCCTGCGGATCATAATGGATGATGCACCATCGCCACCAGGCTCGAAAGAACCTCGCCAAGTGGACGAGGTGGGCTTTCCTGCTAAGCTCGAAAGGACCTCGCTAAGCAGTCAATGCCAGAGTATCTTTACCGGGATTAATAATTTTAATGTTCTCTCCATCACCGATGTACGCTTTCATGAACATTTTGGTTTTATGGACCAGGAGGTACGGGCTATGCTGGGGTACTATCATCTGGATGATAAATGCAGCATCATCCGGGAATGGTACGACGGCTACCAGTTTGGTGACATGGATGTATACTGTCCCTGGGACGTAATCAACTATGTAAACCTCCTGAGATCCGAACCAGATACCCTGCCCAGAGCCTTCTGGATCAACACCAGTGGAAACGATATTATCCGCCGGTTTCTCCGAATGGCAAAATCCACTACCCGGCGGGAGCTGGAAGAGCTGGTGGATGGCGGAACCATTGATAAAAAGGTGATTCAGGAGCTGACCTACCGGGAGCTGTATAAAAATATTGACCATATGTGGAGTGTACTCTTTACCACCGGGTACCTGACCCAGCGGGGGAAACCGGACGGCGATATATTCCATCTGGCCATTCCAAACCTGGAAATCAAAAAAATCTTTATCGAACAGATAATGGAATGGTTCCATGAGGAAGCCGGCAAGGACACGCCAAAACTGGATGCACTCTGCAACGCATTTTCCAGAGGCAATGCCGAAGAAGCCCAGCGGCAGTTTACCGCCTATCTGAAAAAGACCATCAGCATCCGGGATACCAGTGTAAGAAAGGATAAAAAAGAAAATTTCTATCACGGCATCCTCCTGGGCCTTTTAAGCCACCGGGAGGACTGGGACGTAAGTTCCAACGCGGAATCCGGTGACGGCTTCAGCGATATTCTGGTGGAAATCGAAGATGAAAACATCGGGATAGTCATTGAAGTGAAATACCCGGACTACAGCAATCTGGAAAAAGGATGCAGGATTATGTCCGGGACATAATGGCTGCTGCTTCCCGGCTGCCATGTCTTAGAGGGAGGCCTTGGCCTCCCTCTTTTTTACTTTATTGAAATATGTTCTGTCTCATACAAGCTTATTCAGCCGCCGGATACTCATTGCACAGCAGCCGGTAAGGCGGCTCATCCTCTTCGATCTCCGGGAACCGGCCCATTTTCTCGTAGAAACGGTTGTCCGTATTGTCGTCATTGCACTGGCTTACTTCCCCCAGAAGCACCGGGCCGCCGCCCTCTTCCACCTCAAAATCATGGTACAGATAGGGGTAGATGGTAATGCTCTCGCCGGGGGTCAGACGTACCTGGGTACCTGCCGGAACCACCATCTCCCTGCCGTCCACATGGACATGGACATCGCTTTCCTTGTCCAGATCCTCGTCCCTGGTGGAATTGTAGACACGGATCAGCACATTGCCGCCGCCCCGGTTGATAATATCCTCCATCTTGGACCAGTGAAAATGCATGGGTGAATACTGGCCTTCCTTAATGTAGAGAAGCTTCTCCGCATAGGTCTTGGTATACTTCTCCGGCATTTTCAGATTGCCGTTGCGGATGGTGATCAGGGAAAATCCTACCTTGTTGAAATCCCCCAGACCATAATCCGTAATATCCCAGCCCAGCATATTGTCCCGGATCTCATCGTAGTCATGGCCCTTTTCCTGCCACTCTTCCGGTGTGAAATCACAGAACGGCGGAACCGCAAACCGGTACTCCTTTACCATGGCCTCCATTTCTTTGAGGGCCGCGTTAATCTCGCTGCGTTTCATGATGCTTCATCCTCCTCACTATTTTACAAATATCCCAGGCACACAGACTATGCACCTGGGACTATTCTATCTCTTACACGACAATTTCACAATCCTGTTTATTTCTTCAGCACAGACACGCCGGTATCCTGCACCTTGCCGCCCAGGGACTGTCCTTCCAGGGCTGCCACGGCTGCCTTGACACCTTCTGCACCCATAACATCCGGGTTCTGGGCCATGGTGCACAGCAGGAAGCCGTCGTTGATCAGGTTCATAATGGCATCAGACTTGTCAAAGCCTACGCCGATGATGGCGGAATTGCCGGAAGCCTTGATGGCATTGCCGGTTCCGGTGGTGGAACCTTCGTTACATCCGAAGATACCTACCACACCCTGGGTAATATAGTTCTCTGCAATGGTCTGGGACTTGGCTGCGTCGCCCTCGCCGTACTGGGTCTCCATCAGTTCATAGCCCTTGCCCTCAAATGCGGAACGGAAGCCGTTCTCACGCTTTACGGTGGAATCCGTGGCTGCGTTGACATTGACAATACCGATCTTGCCGGAGGTCACGCCTGCTGCCTCTAAGGCCTTGATCATCTCTTCGCCTGCGGTCTTGCCGGCTGCCTCGTTGTCGGTGGAGAAGGTTGCCTCTGCGTCCACGTTGGCCGGAGAGTCTACATACACGATCTTCACGCCGGAGGAAGCCGCCTCCTTCAAAGCGGATGAAATGGCATCTGGTCCGTTGGCTGCCACGATAATGGCCTTGTAGCCGCCTGCCACTGCATTGTTCACACACTCGATCTGCTGTGCGTCATCCTTGGTGTTGGGGGACATGAAGGTCACGGTAACACCCAGCTCCCCGGCTGCCTTCTGGGCGCCTTCATTTAAGGTTACCCAGTGCTGGTCAATGGAGTCCATGGTAATCAGGGCAATCTTGGTATCCCCGGAAGCCGGAGCTGCCTCCGGAGCCTTGGTGGTCTCCGCCCCGGCTGCTGCCGTGGTCTCTGCCGGTGCCGCCGCCTGGGTCTCTGCCGGCTTACTGCCGGAGCATCCTGCAATGGATGAAGCTGCCAGCACAACACAGCTTAACAATGCAAACAATCTTTTCTTCATAAAATAATCCTCCTTCTTTTTTGCTATATATAACCGCCTGTCAGCGGCTAAATATCCTATTTACTGGGCCTTCTTCTTAAAGCTTCCGGACCGTACCACCACATCCAGCAGTACCGAGAACACCACGATAATACCGATGACCAGACGCTGGATACCTACCTGGGCGCCGATCATGTTGAGGCCGTTCTCCAGGGTCTGCCACACTGCCGCACCTGCAAAGGTTCCCAGCAGCAGTCCCGTGCCTCCCAGGGGAGAGATTCCGCCGATTACGCCTGCTGCCACACCGTACATCTCATACATATTTCCGGCTTCCATGTTGCCCATGCCGGCCTGGGCGCAGAGGATGAATCCTACCACGCAGGCACACACCGCGCTGACCAGGTACGCCTTGATGGTGGTGTACACCACGTTGACGCCGGACAGCTTGGCGGCATCCACATTGGAACCGATGGCATAAATGTGTCTGCCGGTCCGTGTCTTGGACAGCAGGAAGAAAAATACCAGGAACAGAATCAGTGCAATCCAGAAGGTATTGAAGATTCCAAAGGTCTTCCCGTAGTAGAAGAAGTTCTGGAAGCTGTCCCCTGCCTCCTTGCCGATTCCTGTGGCAATGGCGTCGGTGTTGCGGTTGTTGTTGACCATGTAGGCAGCGCCGCGGGTCACAAACATGGTTCCCAGGGTAGCGATAAAGGGCGGCAGCTTGAACTTGCCTACCAGCACGCCGTTGACTACGCCGCACAGCAGGCAGCAGATCATGGCCACCATCATGGCTACCACCGGGGTAATGCCCATGGTCATCAGGGTGGCGGAAATCATGGCGCTCATACCTACCATGGAACCGATGGAAAGGTCAATGTTGCCGGTGATCAGCAGATAGCTCTGTCCCACACCGATCAGCAGGTACTTGGACATGGAACGCAGCAGGTTCATTACGTTCTGTCCGGAAAACACGTTCCGGTCAATGATACCGAAAGCAATATAGATAATAATCAGTCCGGCAAAGGCTGTCAGCACAGCCCCCATTCCCCGGGTGGCCAGAAGCCGTTTCATGGTGCTCTGTTTCTTCTCGTTCATAATCCCATCCTCCTAAAAATCCACGGCCGGCATCTGCTGTCTGTCAGCCGGCCTGCTTCTTCTCAAATTCCGTCGCATACTTTAAGACCTCATTCTGGGTGGTCTCCTGGGCCATGACCTCGCCGGTGATCCTTCCGTCACACATGACAATGACCCGGTCCGCGATTCCCAGAACCTCCGGCATTTCAGAGGATACGAACATGACTGCAATGCCTTCCTGTTTCAGCTTGTTCATCAGGTTGTAGATCTCCACCTTGGCTCCTACGTCGATGCCTCTGGTAGGCTCGTCGAAGATCACCACACGGGAATTCCGTGCCAGCCATTTGCCTACCACCACCTTCTGCTGGTTGCCGCCGGACAGATTGGCCGCGTTGATCTCCACACTGGGAGTCTTGATCAGCAGGTTCTTCACCGCCTCCTCACACAGGGCATCTTCCTTGCCGCTGTTGATGACCCCCAAACTGCTGCATATTAAGTCCAGATTCGGCAGGGCCAGATTCTGGCGGATGCTGAGCTTGGTGCAGAGGCCGTCTTTCTTCCGGTCCTCCGGCGCCAGCACGATCCCTGCCTTAATGGCATCCATAGGGCAGTTGATCTTCACCTCTTCCCCGTCCAGGAAGATCTGCCCCCCGGTCTTGGGATCAGCACCGAAAATGGCCCGGGTGGTCTCGGTTCTTCCGGCTCCCATAAGGCCTGCAAATCCTACGATCTCTCCTTCATAAAGGGAGAAGTTAATGTCCCGTACCAGCTTTCCCGCATTGAGATTCTTCACTTCAAATATTTTCTTGCCCTTGGTGCAGGATACCCGGGGGAACTGCTCTTTGATCTCCCGGCCCACCATGTTGGCAATGATTTTGTCCATGGTCATTTCCGCGAAAATGCCGTCGGTAATATATTGTCCGTCCCGCATAATGGTCACCCGGTCCACAATGGCGGCCAGCTCTTCCAGGCGGTGGGATATGTACACGATTCCGCAGCCGTCGGCCCGGAGCTTACGGATGATCCGGAACAGCTCCTCAATCTCCTTGGCTGTCAGGGAGGACGTGGGCTCATCCATAATCAGCACCTTGGCATGGATGGAAAGGGCCTTGGCGATCTCCACCATCTGCTGCTTGGATACAGGCAGGTCTCCCACTGTCTGGCGCGGGTCAATGTCAATCTTCAGATCCCCAAGAATCCTGGCTGCCTCTGCCTCCATCTCGCTGTTCTTAAGGGTGATTCCACGGACCTTCTCACGGCCCAGGAACATGTTCTCGCTTACGGTTAAGTGGCGGCACATGTTCAGCTCCTGGTGGATAATCGCCACTCCCACCTCCTGGGCCTGCCTGGGCGTCAGCGCCTCATACTCTTTCCCGAATATGGTCATCGTGCCCCCGTCCTTGGTGTATACGCCGCTTAAAATCTTCATCAGCGTGGATTTTCCGGCTCCGTTTTCCCCCAGAAGAGCCATAACCTCTCCGGAGCGAAGCTCAAAATTCACGTTGTCCAGGGCCTTGACACCAGGAAAGGTTTTGACGATGTTCTTCATGGATACAATTACTTCTCCCATCTTCTCTTCCCCGCTTTCTATCACTTAAGTTGCAAATTTTCTGCCTCGCCGGATGCTGCCGGACCGGGGTCCGGTCACTGCACCGGCATTTCCCTCACTGGGTATTTCCTGCCATGGCGATCCCCAGGGCCGCCATGTCCCCCAGGCTTTCTCCCAGGGCCGCTGGCACTACCCGGCAGGCCTCCCGGCTTGCCGCCAGGGCCTCCCGCTCCAGCACCTGCTCCATGGCTTCCCGCATATAGGCACCGGCACGGACGAAAATACTGCCGATTACAATCATTTCCGGATTAAGGATATCCATGAGAAGCGCCAGAAGCCGGCCTAAATCCTCTCCTACCCGCTCCCACAGCCGTATGGCTTCCAGATCTCCTGCCGCGGCCCTCTCACCCAGGCTGGCCGCGTCTCCCAGTCCGTACCGGGCGATGCCGCCGCCGCTTACGTAGCCTTCAAAGGACCCTGCCTTGTTGTAGCCTACATGGCCCTGGGGGTAAAGCCGCACATGGCCCACCTCCCCGGCCATACCGGATGTGCCGGGATACAGCCGCCCGTTTAAGATCAGTCCGGCTCCCAGCCCGGTGCCGAAGGTCAGGAAAATCAGATTCTCACAGCCTTTCCCTGCCCCGAACTTCCACTCGGCCACGGCGCAGGCATCTGCATCGTTGGCCAGATAAGCCGGCACGTGAAACCGTTCTTCCAGCATCCGGACAATGTAGACTTCCTCCCATCCCGGCAGGTTGGGAGGCCCAAGAATCACGCCCCGGCGGCTGTCCAAAGGGCCCCCGCAGCTGACGCCAATGGCTGCCACCTGGTCTGACCACAGCGCCTGCACATGGCCAAAGACGGCCTCCAGGGTCCCGTCCCGGTCCCGGGTGGGAAACCTGCGTTTGTCAAGGATTTCCCCTGCCTCGTTTCCCCGGACCACGGCGCATTTTGTACCGCCGATATCAATGCCTATGTATTCCTTCACTTTGTTCTCCCCTGACTCTGGTTCCCTAAGTGTTCTTTGCTTTCATAAACATTCTAACATGAAAAAAAGACCCCAGGTAGGGGTCAATCTTTCGGTTTGGGGGGTCATTCTTTTGGTGGGCGGGGGGACATTGTCATTCTTTTATATCATCAATATCCGCAAGATTCACACCCAGGCTGGTCAATAACGCCTTCAGATAAAGGTATTTCTTTTTTAATTTGGCATAAGTCTTTGCTGCATGTTCTTCTCTTGCAATTTCCATATATTCCTGAATATCCTTGAAATCATCCATGGCATTCTTCATGATTTCGGCACCGTTCATCCTAGTTCCTCCTTCCCGGTTCTGCTGCGATCATATAGTTCCTGATTCTATTATAATGAAAATATGCTTCTGCCGCAATCAGTTTTTATTCTCTGTCAGGTATTTGATGAAAGACGACACTGCGTCTACCTGTTCATCACTCAGGGAATCTATAGATTCCAGCACCTGCTTTTTCGCCAAAGAGATGCCCTGGTTAGAAAAGATTTCACCCTGGCCCTTTTCCAGCCAGTCTTTGTTTACATGAAAGACGGTTTCAATAAGCAGCAGGATCCGGTCAGGCGGATTGACCTTGCCGCGCATTATCTTTGAAAAATAGCCAGCGTCAAGATTTATTTTCATTGCAAACTGGCGTTGGGAAATATTCAGTTCGTCAAGAAGAATCTTTAATCTGTCACAAATCATGATCGTCACCTCGCTGGTGTAAGCATACCAGAGAATATTGCATATGTCAACATGCGGTATTGAAATATTACTTGACAAATTGTGATATGCAATATATAGTATTGTCATAAGCAATAGAAAGGAGGATTGTCTGATGACAAAAGCACAACAGACCTTAAGAGAAGATATTGAGAAAATCACTGATGATGCCATAATCGAGAAGGTGAGAATCTTCATTATGGGAATTTTAACCCAGCAGAGTATATCCGAAAATCAGCATCCCCCGGCAAAACGGTTAATGTAAATATAAATACAGCGCAAGAGACAAATCCGGGAGGTATTTATTTATGAAAGCAATGTATATTACCGCGCCTGGCCAGGTGGAAATCCGCCATGTGGCAATGCCGGTACGAAAAAAGGGCCAGGTTCTGTTAAAAATTCTGTATGGCGGAATCTGCGGCAGTGACCTTGGTTCCTACCGGGGAACGTTTGCATACTTTGATTATCCCAGAATTCCGGGACATGAGTTCTCCGCCCAGGTCATTGAGGCAGACCAGGATAATGCATGGGGGATCCGGCCCGGGATGATTGTTACCTGCAATCCCTATTTCAACTGCGGGCACTGCTATTCATGCCAAAGGGGAATTGTAAATGCCTGCATGGACAACCAGACCATGGGCTGCCAGCAGGACGGGGCATTCTGCGAGTACATAACCATGCCCATTGAACGGGTATATGACGGCAAGGGTATGGACCCCAAAACACTGGCGGCCATTGAGCCCTTCTGCATCAGCTACCACGGCGTGTGCCGGGGCAGCGTAACGGAAGGGGACCGGGTACTGGTCGTGGGCGCCGGAACCATCGGCGTGTTAGCTGCCGTAGCGGCAAAGGCAAAAGGCGCAACCGTCTATATTGCGGATGTACTGGAAGGAAAGCTGAAGGCTGCTGAGAAATTCGGGGTGGACGGAACAATCCTCAACGATTCCCCAGAGAATTTTATCCGGTCTGTCAATGATGTAACCGGAGGAACCGGATTTGATGTGACCATTGAGGCAGTGGGGCTGCCCTCTACCTTCCAGAACTGTATGGATGCCTGCTGCTTCGGCGGCCGCATGGTGCTGATCGGCGTAGGAAAGAACAATCTTGATTTTAATTTTACCCTGATTCAGAAGAAGGAGCTGAATGTATACGGTTCCAGAAATGCTTTGAAAAAGGATTTTCTGGAGCTGACCAATCTGGTCAATGCCGGAAAAGTCCCCCTTGAAAAGATCATTACCCATGTATATCCCTTTCATGAGGCGGCAAAGGCTTTTGAAGATTTTTCCGGCAATCCAGGAAGCATGCTCAAAGTGATCCTTGACTTTTCTGATCTTTAAACAAAGAATGCTTTCTCTGTCCAGAACAGAGTGAGAAGGCCTTTTGCCATAAGAAAGGCCGAATAAAAATTATTTTACAGGAGGAACATTATGAGATTAAGGAAAGTAACCGCATTGGCAGCAGCCGGATTTCTTGCGGTAAGCCTTGCCGGATGCGGCGGCAGCGGATCAGAGGAAGCCGCTGCTACCACAGCCGCTGCCGGGACAACCGCACAGGCACAGAGGGAAGAGTCCCCGGCAGATACCACAGCCGCGGCATCGGAAGCGGACAACGGGGCCACAGAGGCAAAGGGCATCCGTGTGGGATTTACAAACAGCTATAACGGTAACAGCTACCGCCAGACGGAAGAAAAGCAGATGCAGATTGCCGCGGACAAACTGATAGCAGAGGGCTACATCAGCGAATATACCATTGCCGAGGCAAATCAGGACACGGCGACCCAGATTGCCCAGATCGAAGACTTTATCACCCAGGGATATGACATCATTATCGTTGACCCGGCTTCTACCAGTTCCCTGAACAACGCGATTATGGAAGCCTGCGACGCCGGCATTCCTGTGATTACCGTAAATGACGGACCGGTAGACTGCAGCCATGACCTTCTTTACCAGATGTTCTTTGAGAATGAGGGAATGACCCAGGCTCTTACCGAGTATGTGTGCCAGCAGATGGGCGGCTCCGGAAACCTGATTGAGCTGCGCGGTACTGCCGGAACCACAACCGACGACCAGTTCCACCAGGGGGTTCTTACCGCCCTGGAGAAGTATCCGGATGTGAAGATTGTGTCCGAAATCTATACGGACTGGACCGCTTCCAAGGCGCAGACCGAGCTAAACAGCGTACTTCCTACCCTGACCGATGTAAAAGGACTGGTTACCCAGGGCGGCGATGCCTATGCGGCGGTTCAGGCCTTCCTTTCCGCCGGCTATTCCCAGGCAGATCTTCCGGTTATTGCAGGCGACAACCGCGGCAGCTTTCTGAACTGGTGGGCAGAGGAAGCCCCCGAGGGCTATCAGACACTGTCAGCTGCCAGCAATCCCTGGATCGGCGCTATGTCTCTCTATGTGGCCGTTGACATCTGCAACGGCCACAAGGTGGCTAATGACATGTCCGTTCCCTTTGGCATGATTGATGCGGACGCGCTTCCCGGCTATACCGGTCTTGGCGCCGATGATGTGGCGTTTACGGAGATGACCTGGGATGAAATCCGCACCCGGATTGAAGCCCAGTAAGTCTGATAAAGTAAATCAGCTGCCCCGCAGCAGGGGGATGCGGCATACTTCTGCCGCATCCCCTGTTTTAGAAAATGGTAACAGTTCAGCCAGGTCATCTTCTTGCCCCCGAAAAGCGTCGGGGACAAGAAGCTTCGGGCGTCCGCCCGATGTCAAATCCCATGAAAAAGCGCTTACGCAAGCAAAAGCGAGCTTGCGACACCCTTTTTCATGGGATTTGCCGCCTGGCTGAACTGTTACAGAAAATGAGGAATATTATGAATACACTTGAAAAATTCCTGGATCTTCTTGCCGTCTCAACCTTTGTGGACATGACCCATCCCCTGGAGGAAGGAATTCCCCACTGGCCCACCCAGGCCGGTTTCACCCTGCATCCGGGCATGAACTATGTTGAGGACGGTTCGTTCTGGAGAAACGTTACGTTCTGCGAGCATACCGGAACCCATGTTGACGCGCCCTCCCATTTTATCCAGGGAGGGGAATATGTTGACGGAATTCCCCTTAAGCGGCTTATGGGACGGGGTGTCAGGATTGATGCCACCGGGACCGCTGCCGGAGGCGTAACCTCTGCCGACCATGTGAAGAAATTTGAAGCCAGACACGGAGCTCTCCAAAAAGGCGATCTTGTTTTTTTCCGTTTTGGCTGGGACAAAAAATGGAAAACAGGGGAAGAAGGCAGACCGTTTATGGAAAACTGGCCGGGAATCTCCAGGGAGACGGCAGAGTATCTCCTGGAAAAAGGGGTCAGTGCGGTAGGAACCGACGCGTCGGCCCTGGATGCCTCCAATACATCCAACCCGGCCCACAAGGTGCTGCTGGGAAATGGTGTGTATATTATTGAAAATGTTGACCGGCTGGATACTCTTCCCGCTTTTTTCGGTGTCATAGGGCTTCCATGCCGGTTCAAGGACGGCTCTGGCGCAACCATCCGTCTGGTTGCGGTTCTGGACAAGTAAATACAACAGTCAGAAAGGAAGTGATCCGCTTGAGACATAAGGAAGGCCAGAAGCCGTACCTGAGCCTGAAAAACATTGACCGCTTTTTCGGCATTACCAAAGCGCTCCAGGGGGTTAATCTGGATATTTATGCAGGTGAGGTAATCGGACTTGTCGGACCCAACGGAGCCGGCAAGTCCACACTGATGAAAATTCTCACCGGCGTCCTTCCCAGGACAGACGGTGAAATCATTTACAATGGCGCACCGGAAGAAACTTACAATGCCCGTGTAGCCAAACAGATCGGCGTAAACTGCGCATACCAGGATTTATCCCTTTGCACCAATTTGAGTATTTTTGAAAACTTTGCCATGTTAAGCGTAAGCCACAGTCCGGCCCCCATCCGGAACTGGAGAAATAAGACCAGAACAGAGGTAAGAAACCTGATTGACACCTATTTTCCAGAAAACAATATCGATATAATGAAACCTCTGGAAACCTTAAGCCTGACGGACCGCCAGGTGGTGGAGATCTGCAAGACCCTGATGGCGGATAATCTGAAAATCCTGATTCTGGATGAGCCCACCAGCGCCCTGTCTTCGGATAAGGCCCGGCAGCTGCACAAAATCGTGGCGGATTTAAGCGCCAGAGGTGTGGCGGTTATTTACATTTCCCATAAGCTGGACGAAATCCGTGTTGTTTCCGACCGGATTGTGCTTCTGACCAATGGCCGGAACAAGGGGGAATTTTATTCGGACGAAATCACCCAGGAGGAACTGATTGCCCATATGGGCGGCGCTTCGGAGAAAAAGAAGCGGACCAGTCCGGATTTCTCCGGTCAGCCGGACATGCTGAAAATTACTGATTTGAATGCCAGGGGATTAAATCATATTAATCTTTACCTGAAAAAGGGAGAGATTATGGGAATATCCGGCCTGGCCGGTTCCGGACAGCAGGAACTGCTGCAGCAGATTTTCTCGGCCAGGACAAAGAATATCCGGGGCATTGAGCTCAATGGCCGGCTCTCCTATGTGTCCGGTGACCGGGCCGCGGAAGGTGTCTTCCCGTTCTGGAACATACGGAATAATATCCTGATTGCAAATCTGGACCGGGTAAAGGGAAGGCTTCTGATCGACGGCAAAAAGGCGGACCAGTCCGCCCAGAGCTGGTACGACAAACTAAAATTCCGGGCCCAGGGAATTGACAGCAATATCATGTCCCTTTCCGGCGGAAACCAGCAGAAGGCACTGATCGCCCGGGGCATTGCCTCGGAAGCGGATATCATTATCCTCAATGACCCGACTGCCGGTGTGGATATCGGAACCAAACAGGATATCTACCGGCTCCTGGATGAAATCCGCCAGATGGGCAAGTCCGTTATCTTATATTCCACGGAAGATCTGGAAATGGAAATCTGCGACCGGGTGTACGTCATGAGGGACGGCTGCATTACAAAAGAGTTAAAGGGTGATGAGATCCATGTTTCCAGTCTGGTTAAGGCTGCTTTTATTGAAACAGAGAAAAAAGAAATAAAAGAGAAGCCAAAAAGCGTGCTTTCCCAGTATATGGCCGCTCCCTGGATGCTTCCACTCATCACACTGATTGTTATTTTCGCGGCAAATGTACTCATTAATCCCAATCTCATGTCCTACACCGGCCTGCGGATGAAGATCAGCTCCGCGCTGCCCCTGGTACTGGCGGCGCTGGGCCAGATGTTTATCGTCATGTGCGGCGATGTGGATATGGGAAACGGCTACTCCATTGGTCTGGTCAACGTGATTGCAGGTATATGGCTGACCGGAAATCCGCTGCTGGGACTGCTGGGACTTGTGGGCTTTACCGGGCTGTATATGCTGCTGGCTGCACTGATTAAGATCCGGCAGATTCCGGCCATCGTGGTTACCATGGGGGCACAGTTCGTGTGGTATGGTCTGGCTCTGCTGATCTGTCCTACTCCAGGCGGAGCATGTCCCCAATGGCTTTCGGCCTTCCTGCGTCTGAAGCTGCCGGTGATCCCCCTGCCGGTTGTCATCGCGGTACTGGCCGGGCTTGCCTGCTGGTATCTTCTGTTCCGGTGCAGATATGGTATTATTCTCCGGGGAAGCGGCAATAATGTCCAGGCCCTGGAGCGCTCCGGGTGGAGCCATCTGGCAGCAAAGGTTACCGCATACGGAATTGCCGGTTTCTTTGTGGTGCTGGCCGGTTTGGCCTATACCAGTACCTGCAACGGCGCGGATGCCAACAGCTCTGTAAATTACAACATGATGTCCATCGCTACCGTGATCCTTGGCGGCTGCGATATGGCAGGCGGCGTTCCGGTGCCCATGGGTGTGGTTATGGCTGCTGTCGTTATGAATCTGATCAATTCCCTGCTGACAGCCATGAAAATGAATTCCAACTTTCAGACGGCAATCATCGGCCTGATCCTCATCGGTGTTCTTGCCCTGAAGTTCCTGATTCACAGAAAGGAGCGTGGCGGTTATGAATCATAAGATGAAGAAAGTGTTAGAAAGCCCGGTTATCTGGCCATTGATGGGCTGTATTATTCTTTATGCCCTGATCTGCGCCGTGTCCGGTGCGGTCAATGTGCGTGTCATCACATCCGGCCTGAAGCTTTGTGTGTTTGCCATGCTGCTGGGCATTGCCCAGATGATTGTGGTTACCAGCGGAAAAGGTGCCATTGACATTTCCCAGAAATATATTCTCACATTAACCGCATACATATCCTGCGAACTGATGCAGTACAGCATTCCCCTGGGACTGGGGATGGCGGTTTTGGCCGGGATGGCCTGCGGCCTGATCAATGCCTGCATTAACGTGTATTTGAATATCCACGCCATGATCACGACCATGGCAACCGGTTATCTGTATTATACCGTAATCCTGCTGGTATCCAATAAATTTGCCAATTCGCCTGACAGCACGTTTGTGAAGTTTACCAACACCAATCTGGCAGGGATCAATTCCATGACAGCCCTTGTCATTGCCATTGCCATGATCCTGTACCTGGTTCTGTACAAATCAAAATACGGCATGAATCTCCATGCGGTGGGACAGAAACGGGAAGCCGCCAGGCTGGCAGGCATTCCTGTCCATAAAACCGTTATTACGGCATTTGTCATTAACGGCGCTCTCTGCGGCCTTGCCGGAGCACTGAACGCGGCATATTGCGGCGGAGCCAACCAGGATCTGGGGACCACCTATTTCCTGCCCTCCATTGCTGCCTGCTTTGTAGGCGGAACCAATGCGGCAGGCGGCAGGTCCAATATTATTGCCGTCTGCGTCGGCGCGTTTATGATGACTTTAATGTCCACCTTCCTGAATGCCGCAAATATCAGTGTAGGCGGCCAAAGACTGATCCAGGGTATCTTTATTGTTCTTCTGCTGGTTGCGGCAACGAAAAAGTAGTTCCTGTTCAAGGGCATCTTCCTGTCCGGCTATGCCGGACAGGAAGCACCGGGCGCACGCCCGATGCGGCCTGGCTGTCCCGTACAGGAAGCACCGGGCATTCGTCTGACACGGATAACCGGCCCCCCGCGCTCACCGCACAATCCGGTGAAACTCATGCTTCTCGTAAGCTGCCGTGCAGGTGCCGCCTTCCACCACCAGCAGCCGGTCGGAGATTTCCAGGGTGTCGGAGATATTGGCCGTGATGATCAGCACGGCGGTTCCCCGGTTCAGAAAGCCCCGGATCAGTTTCAGGATTTCCATGCGGGTGTACATGTCCCCGTGGGCCAGGGGCTGGATGCACACCAGGACCCTGGGGGAGAACAGCCGCATCCGGTGGTAGACCAGGGCGATCTGTTCCCTCAGGGAAAGACCGGTGATACTGGCGGCATCCAGGGCTTCCCCTGCCAGTGGCCAAAACTCCTGGCGGATGCTGCGGTAGATCTTTCCCGGAATCAGGCTTTTCTTCAGCTTCCGGTCCAGCAGAAAGGTCAGGTTCTCCATATACGTCCTGTCCCGGAACAGAAGCCGCTCCGTACAGTCCTGGGGAATGATGGCGATCCCTTCCTCCAGATAACCGGCTGCCCGCCTGGGGGGGTAAGGCTCATGCTCCAGGGTGATGCGTCCTTCCCGGCACTCTGCCTGGCCTGTAAGAAGCCGCTGCACATCCCCGGCGATCTTCCTGTCCATATCCAGCATGGTCAGACATTCCCCCTTGTGAAGCACAAACCGCAGCTTTTCCAGGCTTCCCACGCTGACACTGTGAAAATGCAGAACCCCGTCCTCAGCCTCCGGCTCCAGCTCCGGCTCTCCCACATGCCAGTCTGTAATGTAGGGGGCAATATTCCGGTCAGTCATCTCCCCCTTCTCAAAAACCTTGACAATGCGCCCCTCGGCAAACAGGGAGGTCCGGTCCGCAATGCGGAACAGTTCCTCATGGTGGTTGCCGATCAGCAGAATGGAAATGCCCTGGTTCCGGACCTGTTTCAGCATCCGCTGGAACCGGACCAGGTCATGGTGGCTTAAGAAGTTTCCCGGATGATCCACGATCACCAGGCGGCACCCGGACAGAAGGGCTTTTCCCAGCTCCACCAGGCTCCGCTCCAGGGCAGTCAGGCTGCTGACCCGCTTGCCCATGTCTACACAGATACCGTTTTCCTGCAGGAAAGCGGACGCCTGCTGGCAGAGAATCTGCTCGTTGATAAAATATTTCTTAAAGCCTTTGCGCAGCACGAACAGGTTGTCCGCAATGCTTAAGCCTTCCACCAGGTGGCTTTTCTGCTCTATCACATGGACCCGGTTGCCGCTGCCGCTGCTGTGAAAGTAGCTGTTGACCATCTGCCCGTCGTACCAGACGGTTCCGAAGTCAATGGGATGGTTGTTGCAGATTAAGCTGACCAGCTGGCCGCAGCCCTTGTCCCTCCAGGCAATGAGACCCATGATCTCACCGGCGAACATCTGGAAGCTTAAGTTGTCCAGAAGAGTCTCGCCGGACCGGACAAGGGTAATGTGGTCCATGCGGAGAAGTTCCTGTTTCATGAGGTCTCCTCTCTGTGATGATTCCTTATACGCGCCTGAGGGGCAGGCTGATAAGGACATCGGTTCCTGCACCTTCATGGCTGTAGACACTGATGCCGTACTCTTCGCCGAAAAGAAGCTTGATACGGTTGTTGACATTGACAATGGCAATGCCCCCTTTGTGTGCCGGGCGGCTGCCGGTGGGGGAGACGGATTGGGACGCCGGATTCTGGCCCGCCGGACCGGAAGCAGATCCGGACGCCGGATTCTGGCCGGCCGGACCGGAGACGGATTCCGGTGTCCGGGTGGCGGCGCCGGACTCCCCCACGTCTTCCAGGCTTAGGCTGCGGAGCCGCTCGTTAAGGGCGCGGAGTTTGTCGTCGGACATGCCCAGTCCGTCGTCGGAGATGCGGATGCGCATCCGTTCATCACTGACGCCGATGCGGATCACCAGGTGGCCTTTGCCGATTTTCCGCTCAATGCCGTGGTAGATGGAGTTCTCCACAATGGGCTGGAGGGTCAGCTTGGGCAGACAGTACTGGAGGATATCCAGTTCATTAAAATCGTCGTCGTCATGGTCATACTGGATGCTCAAATCCAGCTTGTCCCCAAAACGGAACTGCTGGATATAGTAATAATTCTCAATATTGGCCAGCTCGTCTTCCAGGGTCACCAGATGTTCCACGCGGGAAATGGTATAGCGGAAAAAGGTGGCCAGAGCCTCGGTCATCTCGGCCACACTGTCCAGGCCGGCGATCAGGGCCTCGCTGCGGATGCCTTCCAGGGTATTGTAGAGAAAGTGGGGGTTGATCTGGTTCTGGAGGGCCAGGTATTCGGCCTGCTTCTTGGACACACTGATCAGGTTGTTCCGGTCGATCATCTGGTTGAGCCTGCGCACTGCCTGGTCCGTCTCCGGGGTCAGGGGATAGCGGGCAGTGAACAGGTCCTCCAGCACATAGCCCAGGACAAACTGTTCATAGATCTTCCTGGTCTCCCGGTAGGGCATCACCACCAGCCGGTACACCAGACACAGATAACCGGCCAGGGCCAGGGTCAGGACACCGCAGACAGCCATCCCTTTTCCACGGCTTAAGGACACCAGCCAGAGATGCCCCAGAGCCGCCAGAAACAGGCCCAGCCCCAAAAGGGCGCAAAGGCGGATTCTCCCGGACAGATATGTTTTATTCTTGTTCATGAATACAGCTTCCTATACTCGTTGGGCTTGAGCCCGGCGTATTTGGTAAATGACTTTGTAAAATACCGCACATCGCTGTAGCCTACCTGGCCGCAGATGTCTGCCACAGTGCGGCTGGTTCCTTTCAGAAGCTTCTTGGCCTCCTCCATCCGGACCCTGGACAGATATTCCAGAAAGGTCATGCCGGTGCTCTTCTTAAACTGGGTGCTTAAGTAGGCCGGGGACAGCTCTGCCACCGCACTGACCTGCTCTAAGGTCAGCATTTCCCCGTAATGCTCCTCCACATACTTTCTGGCTACCCGGATGGGCCGGTTCTCGTCCTGGCGTTTCAGCCGCGCCGCCTTCTCAAAGGACCTGGTCAGGGTCCGGATCATGTAGTCGAACAGCTCTGCCGCGGAGCCGCAGTTGTCGGCCCCGGTATTGTACTGCTCCAGAAAATCCTCCTCCACCTGAATCCGGTTATTCTTCATGAAAAACAGATACAGGTTGCACACCTCCCGGGTCATCTGGAGAATGTCGTGGCCGGTGATTCCCCGGGCCGCCAGCATCTGGCTCTTAAGCTGGACCATCAGTTCCCGCACCTGGAACGGGTCCAGGGTCTCCAGAACCTGGAACATTCGGACATTAAAGTCAGCGAACAGGTCACTGTCCGCAAAGGAGCTTCCCGCCGGGAATTCCCCTTCCATCAGCTTGCCGGTGCCGGCGATCAGCCGTTCTTCTATCAGCATCCTGGCATTTCTCAGGGAGGCCCAGAGGCCCGACGGCTCCCCGCAGGCGGTTCCCACAGACATGGTCACTGCAATATCCTGGAGAATGCTGCCCTGGACACGGATCTCATCCATCAGCGCCTTAAGCCCCCGCCGCACCCGGGCCTTTTCCTCCCGGTCAAAATTCAGCAGAAAGCAGAAGCTGCCTGCGTGCAGGGTCATTTCCTGCTCCCAGACACAGTCTGTCAGAAGCCGTGCGGCCGCGCTTTTCACCTTGTCCTCCAGAAACTGCCGCTGGCGCCCGTCGTCCAGGCCGTGGCCGTCGATCTTCAAAATGGCCATGCAGAAGTCCCCGGGCTGGAATCCATAATGGAATTCCTGGTTCAGCTTCTCCAGGGGTTCCTGAAGCCGTGCCTTGTTCCGGCGGGAAAGAATGTCGGACAGAAAAACCCGCCGCAGCACTTCCCCGTCGCTTTTCAGGGTCAGCTGCACCTGCTCTTCGTAGGTCAGCTGCCGGGTTCTGGCCCGCAGCTTCTCCCCAAGCTTCTTTAAGGTCTCCTGCAATTCGTCCTTCTTAATGGGCTTCAGCAGGTAGGCACTGACCCCGTAGCGGATGGCGGTCTGTGCGTATTCAAAATGCCGGTAGCCGCTGATGATGATAAATTCCATCTTTGGGTTGTATTCTTTGGCCAGGTGCACCAGCTCCAGGCCGTCGTACCCGGGCATACGGATATCGGTAATGGCAATGTCCGGGGTGTATTCCCGGATCTGCTCCAGGGCCTGGATGCCGTTCTCCGCCACAGCCACCACCTGCATGTTCAGGGCTTCCCAGTCCACCAGCTTCTCGATCAGCTGGCAGACCTTGTGCTCGTCATCTGCGATCAGTACCTTTAACATTGGAGTGCTCCTCCCTGATTTCTTCCGGTTTTCCCGGTCCATATGCCTATGGGAAACCGGGTGTGATTTTTTAAGTATACTATCTGGAGGGAAGATTTGCAAGATGAAGGTTGCCGTTTAACGAGGGGGGGGGTATCTTCTTGTCCGGCATAGCCGGACAAGAAGCATCGGGCGTTCGCCCGATGGGGAAAATGGTACAGAAACAGACTTACAAGCCAGCTTGACGTCTGTTTCTGTACCATTTTCCCCGCCCCGTGAACTGTAACCGGAACTGTAAGAAAAAACTCCTTGCCCAATCCGGCTAAAGGAGTTATAATAAAGAACGAAAATAAAAAGTCTTCAGGGCAGGGTGCAAGTCCCTACCGGCGGTACAGCCCGCGAGCCGAAAGGCATGATCCGGTGAGATTCCGGGGCCGACAGTATAGTCTGGATGGAAGAAGATGAATCCTGTGAGCGTACAGAGGTTGTGCGGTACATGGGGATTATTTCTGTAGAATCAGCCCTGGGATGGAATTCCGTTTCAGGGTTTTTTTGTTGCATTTTTTAGGGACAGGACAGGCATCGGGGAGCAGTGTGCCGGTCCGGAAAGGAGAAAACCAGTGACAGACCAGGAGTATATGCGGCGGGCCATTGGGCTTGCCGGAAAGGGGGAGGGATGGACCAGCCCCAACCCTCTGGTAGGAGCTGTGATCGTGAAGCATGGAGCCATTATTGGGGAAGGCTTCCACGGCCGCTGCGGAGGGCTCCACGCAGAGCGGGAAGCCATAGCATCCCTGACCGAACCGGCAGACGGCGCCACGCTGTATGTGACCCTGGAGCCATGCTGCCATTACGGGAAGACACCGCCCTGCACGGAGGCCGTGCTGGAGCAGGGGATTGCCCGGGTGGTTATAGGCTCCAGGGACCCTAATCCCAAAGTGGCGGGAAAGGGGGCGCAGATTCTGCGGGAGGCAGGGGTACAGGTGGAGGAGGATTTCCTCCGGGAGGAATGCGACCGGCTGAATCCGGTATTCTTCCATTATATTACCCACAGAACCCCCTATGTGGTCATGAAGTACGCCATGACCCTGGACGGAAAGATCGCTACCCGGACAGGGGCATCCAAATGGATCACCGGGGAGGAAGCCAGAAACCGGGTCCAGCTTCTGCGCCACCGTTATTCGGGTATTATGGTGGGAATCGGTACGGTGCTGGCCGATGATCCCCTGCTCAATGTCCGGCTGGAGGGAAAGAAAAGCCCAGTCCGTATAATCTGCGACAGCCGTTTAAGGATTCCCCTCCAGTCCAGGATCTGCCGGACCGCAAAGGAGTACCGGACCATTGTGGCCTGCGCCGTGGAGGACGAAGAAAGGCGGCGCAGGCTGGAAGCCCTGGGGATCACGGTGGCAGTGCTGCCGGACCACCAGGGGAAGGTGGACCTGCCGGGGCTGATGGAGTATCTGGGAGACCGGGAAATTGACAGTATTCTGCTGGAAGGCGGCGGCGGTCTCAATGAAAGCGCTCTCCGGTCCGGCATAGTAAAGGAGGTAAAAGCCTTTGTGGCGCCTAAAATATTCGGAGGGGCCCAGGCCCTGACGCCGGTTGCCGGACTGGGAGCCGGAACGCCGGACCAGGCCTGGATGTTTACCCTGGCCAGGGCGGAGCAGGTGGGGGAAGATGTGCTTCTGACTTACCGCAGCAGGACGGAAGGAAGGTGAAAGGATGTTTACAGGAATCATAGAAGAGCTGGGTGTGGTGAAAGGTCTGGCCGTCAGGGGGCCTTCCGGGCAGATCACCATCCAGGCAAAGAAGGTGCTGGAGGGAACCCGCACCGGGGACAGCATTGCGGTCAACGGTATCTGTCTTACAGTGGTCTCCATGGACCAGGACAGCTTTACGGCAGACGTAATGGCAGAGACCTTCCGCAGAAGCAGTCTGGGGGACTGCCAGCCGGGAAGCCTTGTGAATCTGGAGCGGGCCATGGCAGCAGACGGAAGGTTCGGCGGCCATATTGTGTCCGGCCACATTGACGGAACCGGGGTGATCCGGGAATACAGGACCGAGGCCAATGCCGTGTGGGTGCGGATCAAGGCAGCCCCGGAGATTCTGGGGCTGGTGGTGGAGAAGGGTTCCATCTCCATTGACGGCATCAGTCTGACTGTGGCAGCTGTGTCCGGGACGGATTTTCAGGTGTCTGTGATCCCCCACACCGGCCAGGAGACAACCCTTTTAAGGAAACGGCCAGGAGACCGGGTGAATCTGGAAAATGATCTGGTGGGCAAGTATGTGGAGAAGCTTCTGGGGGCCGGCACCAGGAAGCCGGGAAGCCGGATCACCATGGAGTTTCTGGAAGAGAACGGATTTTAAAAAGAACCGGAAGCATTGGGGAAGGGCCGCCGGATCACAGAAAGCGGCACTGTTTCCAGCAGATAACAGAAGGAGGAGTGATTTCCATGGGTACGAAATATCAGTACCATACCATTGAGGAGGCTCTTAAGGAGCTGCGGGCCGGGAGGATCATCCTGGTAACCGATGACCCGGACCGGGAGAATGAGGGGGACATGATCTGTGCGGCAGAGTATGCCACCCAGGCCAATCTGAATTTTATGGCCTGCCATGCCAGGGGGCTGATCTGTACCCCCATGAGTGCCGGGATTGCGGCAAAGCTGGGGCTGCCGCCTATGGTGGCGGAGAATACGGACAACCATCAGACTGCCTTTACCGTGTCCATTGACCATGTGGACACCACCACCGGGATCTCGGCAGCGGAGCGGTCCTACACGGTGATGAAATGTGTGGAGGAGGGCACCAGGCCGGAGGACCTGCGCCGTCCGGGCCATGTGTTTCCCCTGGTGTCCCGCCCCGGCGGGGTGCTGGTGCGCAACGGCCACACGGAGGCCACGGTAGACCTGATGCGTCTGGCCGGGTTAAAGGAATGCGGCATCTGCTGCGAGATCATGGAGGAGGACGGCACCATGATGCGGACCCCGGGTCTCTGGAAGCTGGCGGAAACCTACGGGCTGAAATTTATCACCATCAAAGAGCTGCAGGATTACTGCCGGATTCATGAGAAGCATGTAAGCCGGGAGGCCTGCGCCCAGATGCCTACCCAGTACGGTCAGTTCCGGATCTACGGGTATGTCAATGACATTTCCGGGGAACACCATGTGGCCCTGGTCAAGGGGGAGATCGGGGACGGGGAAAATGTCCTGTGCCGGGTCCATTCCGAATGTCTCACCGGGGATACCTTCGGCTCCATGCGCTGCGACTGCGGCCGGCAATTGCAGAATGCCATGAGCCGGATCGAGGCCGAAGGCCGGGGAATCCTTCTATACATGCGTCAGGAAGGCCGGGGAATCGGGCTGATCAATAAGCTGAAGGCTTACATGCTCCAGGAGCAGGGCCTGGATACGGTGGAGGCCAATATCCGCCTGGGCTTTGCGCCGGATCTGCGGGAGTACTGGGTAGGGGCACAGATTCTGTCGGACCTTGGGGTCAAGTCTCTGCGGCTTCTCACCAACAACCCGGACAAGGTCTACGGCATCGGGGATTTCGGGCTGGAGATCGTGGAGCGTGTGCCAATCGAGATCGAGCCCCAGGAGTATGACGCATTCTATATGCGGACCAAGCAGGAGAAAATGGGGCACATTTTTCAGAAAATCCGGGTATAAACGGAAAAAGAGAGGAGAAAAATCATGAAAGAGATTCAGGTTCTGGAAGGAAAACTGGTAGCACCGGAGGGAATGCGTGTGGGGATTGTGGCTTCCCGGTTCAACGAGATTATTGTCAATAAACTGCTGGGCGGTGCCGTGGACGGCCTGGTGCGCCACGGGGTGGAGGAAGAACGGATCACGGCTGCCTGGGTTCCGGGCGCATTTGAGATTCCTGTGGCAGCCCAGCGGATGGCAAAATCCGGTAAGTATGATGCCGTGATCTGTGTGGGGGCCGTGATCCGCGGGGATACCTCCCATTACGACTATGTGTGCAATGAGGTGTCCAAAGGAATCGCCCAGGTCAGCATGGCTACCGGGGTGCCGGTACTCTTCGGGATTCTGACCACGGAGAACATTGAGCAGGCCATTGCCCGGGCCGGCAGCAAGGCCGGAAACAAGGGGTATGACTGTGCCCTGTCTGCGGTGGAGATGGTGAATCTTCTGGGACAGATGTAAGGGGAGCTTCAATCTGCTTGACAAATCCCGGTCAGGCTGATATGATCTAACCATGGAACGAGGGTGTTGCATAAAAGGTCATGGGAAACCGGTGGCCTTTCCAGGCGCCCTCTTTTTCTTTGGGGTACCTGGGGCAGACGGGATGAAAGGAAGGATGTCATGAGCAGATATAGTAAGGAAGATATTATCCGTCTGGTGGAGGAGGAGGATGTGGAGTTTATCCGTCTCCAGTTCACCGATATGTTCGGCATGTTAAAGAATATTGCCATTACTTCCAGCCAGCTGGGGAAGGCCCTGGACAACCGCTGTATGTTCGACGGTTCGGCCATTGAGGGGTTTGTGCGGATTGAGGAGTCGGATATGTACCTGCACCCGGATCTGGATACCTTTGAGATCTTTCCCTGGAGGCCCCAGCAGGGGAAGGTGGCACGGTTCATCTGCGACGTGTACCGGCCCAGCGGGGAGCCTTTTGAGGGGGACCCCAGATATGTGATGCGCCGGATCTCCAGGCAGGCCCTGGACATGGGATATACCTTCCAGGCAGGCCCGGAATGTGAGTTCTTTCTGTTTCACACCGACGAGAACGGACGGCCCACCACGGATACCCATGAGATGGCGGGGTTTTTTGACGTGGGTCCCCTGGACCTGGCGGAGAATGTGCGCCGGGATATTGTGCTGAACCTGGAGGACATGGGCTTTGAGGTGGAAGCCTCCCACCATGAGATTGCGCCGGCCCAGCATGAGATTGATTTCCAGTATGGGGACGGCCTTGCCACGGCAGACAATGTGATGACCTTTAAGATGGCGGTAAAGGCCATTGCCAGACGTCACGGCCTTCATGCTACCTTTATGCCCAAGCCCAAGGCAGGTGTCAACGGCTCCGGCATGCATATCAACATGTCCCTGGCTGACCGGGACGGGAACAATGTCTTTGTGGACAGCAGCGATCCTCTGGGACTCAGCCCGATCGCCTACCAGTTTATGGCCGGGCTTCTGGAGCATATCCGGGAGATCACCCTGCTGACCAACCCCCTGGTCAACTCCTACAAGCGTCTGGTGCCCGGCTACGACGCACCGGTCTACATTGCCTGGTCTGCCGCTTCCAACCGCAGCCCCCTGATCCGGATTCCCTCATCCAGGGGGGCCAGCACCCGGATCGAGCTGCGCTGCCCGGATTCGGCGGTGAACCCCTACCTGGCCCTGGCTGCCTGTCTGGCTGCCGGGCTGGACGGCATCCGCCGGGGACTGAAGCCTCCGGCCAGTGTGGACACCAACATTTTCGCCATGAGCGAGGCCCAGCTGCGGCAGGCCGGGATTAAGCAGCTTCCGGAGACCATGGGGGAAGCACTGGAGGCGTTTGCAGAAAGCAGCTTTGCCAGAGAGGTTCTGGGGGACCACATTTACACCAAGTACCTGGAAGCCAAGGAAAAGGAGTGGAAGAAATTCCGTGCAGAGGTTACGGACTGGGAAGTGCAGGAGTATCTTTACAAGTTTTAGGCACTCCCTGTTCCGCCAGCAGGACCGGGGGGTGAGTGTTTGGCCAACGTGATCGTGGCATTTTCCAGACAGGAGGATGCCAGAAGCATAAAACAGATATTGACGAAAAGCGGATTTCCGGTGGTGGCCCTATGCTGCTCCGGGGCCCAGACCCTGGCACAGACGGAGAATCTCAGCCACGGGGTGGTGGTCTGCGGCTTCCGGCTGACGGATATGCTGTGCACGGAGCTTCGGGAGTATATGCCGCCGGAATTTGCCATGGTGATGGTGGCTTCCCCGGATAAGCATCCGGTCCATACGGGGCAGGAGATTCTGTGTCTGTCCATGCCGTTAAAGGTCCACGACCTGGTGGAGACTCTGGGCAGTGTTCTGGATGAGCAGGCCCGCAGGCGGAGAAGACAGCGGCAGCAGCCCAGAAAACGCAGGGAGGAAGAACAGGTGATCATCCGGCAGGCAAAAGCCCTTCTCATGGAGTCCAGGGGCATGACTGAGGCGGAAGCCCACCGCTATATCCAGAAATGCAGCATGGACACCGGGACCAGTCTTACCGAGACAGCCCAGATGGTCATCAGTCTGAAAAGAGGAGAACAGAAGAAATGAAGTTTACGAAAATGCAGGGCATTGGCAATGATTACGTGTATGTCAACTGCTTTGAGGAGACCGTGGAGCACCCGGAGGAGGTGGCCAGAAGGGTCAGTGACCGCCACTTCGGCATCGGCTCCGACGGCCTGATCCTGATCTGCCCGTCTGCTGTGGCAGACTGCCGGATGCGGATGTTCAATGAGGACGGAAGCGAGGGCGCCATGTGCGGCAACGGCATCCGCTGTGTAGGCAAGTATGCCTATGATCACGGGATTGTGGACAGGACCCGGATCACCGTGGAGACCCTTGGGGGAATCCGGCATCTGGATATGCAGGTGGAGGGGGGCCGGGTGACGGCGGTCCAGGTGGATATGGGGATTCCGGAGCTTACCTCTGCCCTTCCGGAGAAGATTGTGGTGGAGGGGCGGCAGCTGGAATTTACCGGCATCTCTGTGGGCAATCCCCACGCCGTATATGTTTGTGACGAAATAGACAGCCTGGATCTGGAGCGCATGGGACCGGCATTTGAGACCCACCAGCGGTTTCCGGACCGGGTAAATTCCGAGTTTGTCCAGGTGCTGGACCGGAAACATCTGCGGATGCGGGTCTGGGAGCGGGGAAGCGGCGAGACCTGGGCCTGCGGAACAGGAGCTACTGCCTGCGCCGTGGCCGCCATGATGCTGGGCCTGGCGGAGGACCGGGTAGAGGTGCAGCTAAAAGGCGGCACCCTGGAGATATACTGGGACCGGGAAGGCGGACATGCATTTATGACCGGGCCGGCGGTGGAAGTGTTCCAGGGGGAGACCGGGGAGGCACTGGAACCGGCCTGACGCGGTCACCGGACTGTACGCAGGAAACCGTAACAGCGGCGGGTATACGCTGTAAATGGGGAGGAAAGATCATGGATGATATTGACAGAAGGATACTGAAACTGCTTCAGGCCAATGCGCGGACTTCCTTAAAGACCATTGCCGAGAGCACATTTCTGTCCTCACCGGCAGTGTCGGCGCGGATTGAGAAGATGGAAAAGGACGGAATCATCCGCGGCTATCACGCGGAGGTGGACCCTATGAAGCTGGGATACCACATTCTGGCATTCATCAACCTGGATGTGGTGCCGGAGGATAAGCCAAAGTTCTACGCCTACGCGGAAAGCATTCCCAATGTGCTGGAATGCAGCTGTGTCACCGGGGAATATTCCATGGTGCTGAAGGTGGCGTTCCAGAGTACCATGGAACTGGACCTTTTTATCGGGCAGCTGCAGCGGTACGGCAAAACCAGCACCCAGATCGTCTTCTCCACCCATGTGGGACCACGGGGGGTGGATGTGGAGGATTAACACCCTTTGAACTTTCTCTGCATACTGTAATACCATAGAGCAGTATGTGGAGGGAGTTTTTATTTTGGCTGAATCAAGAAGAATCATCATTGATGCCGGACATGGCGGGCAGGAGCCCGGAGCCATTTATGAAGGGCGGCAGGAGAAGAATGATACCCTGCGTCTGGCCCTGGCCGTAGGAAATATTCTTGCTGATCACGGCGTGGATGTGGTGTACACCCGCGTCACGGACATATACCAGACCCCTATGGAGAAAGCAGGAATCGCCAACCGTTCCGGGGCGGATTATTTCCTTTCCATTCACCGGAATGCCATGCCGGTGCCGGGAAGTGCCTCCGGGGTGGAGACCCTGGTCTATGAGAACCAGGGAGTCCCGGCCCTGATGGCAGAGAACATCAACCGGCAGCTGGAGCAGGCGGGCTTTAAGAATCTGGGGGTAAATGAGAGGCCCGGGCTTATTGTCCTGCGCCGTACCCAGATGCCGGCGGTGCTGGTGGAGGCAGGCTTTCTGGACAACAGAAACGACAACCGGTTCTTTGACCAGAACTTCGGAGCCATTGCCAATGCCATTGCCCAGGGGGTCCTGGAAACCATGGAAGCGGAGGAAAAGGGGCCGGAATACTACCAGGTCCAGCTGGCCTCCTACAAGGAGCGGGAGTATGCCCAGAATCTCTTAAGGCAGCTGGAGCAGCAGGGATTTCCGGCCTTTCTGGTGGCAGATGACGGACTCTACAAAGTGCGGGTAGGCGCTTATCTGAATCTGGACAATGCCGCCCGCATGGAGCAGACCCTCCGCGGCTACGGATATAATACCTATCTTGTGAAGGAGGCAGCCAGGGAGTAGGAAGCCCGGGCTTTACATGTCAGGAACCGGTGTAGGCCGGTCCGGGTCAAACACATCCTCCGCCCGGAATAGGTCATCCAGCTTGCGTTTGGAAGGTTCGTCGGCGGTAATGTCCTTCCACATGCGGTAGCCGTCCAGATTCCGGCGGCCCTGGCGCATGTAGTTGTCGCCGATCTGGACCCAGTACTGGTTGGAGTCCACATTGCAGAAGTAGCGGAAGCCGCATTTATAAAGGTAGTTAAAGCGCTCATTGTCCGTGGTGTAAGGATGCCAGTCCCCGACATCTGCCCCAAAGGGAAACAGGATGATATCTGTGGGACCGATCAGGGAATCCACCTGGTTCTCCCACTTGTCTGTGTCTGCCAGGAAACGCTCCATCTCAACGGTTCCCAGATCCAGGTGTCCCCAGCTGTGGGAGGCCAGCTCCCAGCCATGGTCCTTTAAGCACTGGGCTACCTTTGCGGCCTCCTGGCGGTCCTGCTCATAGGTGGGAGAATCCACGTAGGCGGAGGAAGTGCGGTATCCCAGGATTCCCTCATACCCGGTGAAGGCCAGCACGGCCCGGGCCCCCTTGTAGGAAAAATCAGGATGCTCCTGGATAAACCGCTCCAGTATGGGAACCAGGTCATAATCCCCGGTGGAGATGGTGCCGTCCTCCATCTTCATCTCACAGGTGGGATAGCCGTCTTCTCCGATGACGATCCGTGTGGCAAAGCCGTCCCCGTCCATGTAGGGATAGTAGCACAGGTCGTCCTGGGACATGACAAAGGGAATCTTGCCTTCCGGCAGCATAATGGTGCCGGGCTTCATGACCGTCTTCCCGTTCTCGTCAGTGGTTTCGTAGGCCATATCGTGGAGCCGGACAAGGACATATCCTTTCTCATACATGGTATTGAGGATCTTGTTGAACTCGCTGATGGTGGTCATCACCTGATTGTAACCGGGTTCGTCTTCATCTCCGTCAAATGCCTTGGAGTTGTCTGCTACCAGGGAATGGAAGAACACATGGGTGATCTTGCTGACGGATGCCTTGACCAGAGTGGATTTAATGGATTCGTACTGGCTGACGGCAGCTAAAATATCCGGGTCCCCGGCCAGGTCCGGGTCCGACTGGAGCACTTCTATGGCCCGGTCATAGTCATAGCCGGCGGCCAGCAGGTCTGCCTGGGCCAGAAGTCTGCCGGCAGGGGTATCGGGAAATACCGGCCTTCCGGAAGCGCCGGTCTCCGGCACGGATTCATCGGGAATGGAGATATCTGCCTCCGGCCCGGTACTGCCGGCATCCTGCTGGTCCGGAGACTGGCTGCCTGCCGGAACAGCCTCCGGGGTAAGCAGGGAAGCCGGTCCGCTGGAGGCGGTAGTACCTATGGGAAGCAGGGAAGGGCGGTCCAGCAGCTTCCCTCCAAGAAATGCGGCGCCTACGCCGCAGGTAAAAAGCAAAGCAGTACATCCTGCGATCACGGAGGCCTGTTTCAGGCGGCGGTTTCTCCGGCGGCTGTGGTAACGTCTGCTATATTCATGTGGATTCATAATCGTATTCTCTCCTAAATATCATTGTCATATCTCCCTGTAAGGGCCGGGACCAGAGCCATGTCTGAATTATCATTATCATAACATAGTTTCCGAAAAATAGCCATACACTTATACAATAGTAATTGAGGAATTGAGGGATTCGTATGAAGTCTGTTGCGATCTGGATGAGTATGTTTCTGGCAGTGTCCCCGCTGCCGGTACAGGGGGCGTGGCTGAAGGAACCCTGGGGCGTGGTATGGTCCGGGGAAACGGGGCAGACCCGGGAAGCAGGGGGCAATGGAGGCGGGGAACAGGCCGCAGGGGAGTATGGGACCGGGGCCCTGGGGCAGACCCAGGCGGAAGCGGAGTCCGGGGCCGTGGAAGCTCCCCGCGCCCAGGTGCAGGTGGTGTCCGGCACCGGCGTCCAGGCCGCAGCTCCTGCCGCCGGACCGGAGATCCACGCCCCCAGCGCAGTCCTGATGGAAGCTTCCACCGGCCAGGTAATCTACGAGAAGAATGCCGATGAACAGCGGAGTCCTGCAAGCATCACCAAGATCATGACCCTGATCCTGATCTTTGATGCCATTGATTCCGGGAAGATCAAAATGTCCGATGAAGTGGTTACCAGCGCCTATGCCAAGTCTATGGGCGGGTCCCAGGTGTTTCTGGAAGGTACGGTTATAATAGGACTTAATCAGAAAACCTTTATGGGTTATCGGTTAAGTCCTATTCTTTGAAGGATTATCCATATGGAAGGACGAGAAGTACCGGAAGCTTCAGGGAACCTTCCCATTCTTTGATAATGGGCATAATTATTATGGAAACTTTCGAAATCTTCTTGTGTGTTATTGGAGGAACATGTATAATTATAAATATTTAGACTGACAAAATGTTATGGGTTATTTGGGGAGAGCAGATATCTGGAATATGGAGGGGATATTACTGTGGCGAGAACCGTAGGAATAGGGATTCAAAGTTTTGAAAAGCTGATAATGGAAAACAATTTTTATATTGATAAAACAGATTTTATCAGACAGTGGTGGGAAAACAGAGACGATGTGACGCTGATTACCCGCCCTCGCAGATTTGGCAAGACCTTGAATATGAACATGTTGGAGCGATTCTTATCTGTACAATATGCAGGACAGGGAGAGGTGTTTAAGGGTTTATCCATATGGAAGAATGAGAAATACCACAAACTTCAAGGAAGCATGCCTGTAATTTATTTAAGCTTTGCGGATGTAAAGGCCAATACTTTTGCTTCGGCAAGGGAAAAGATTTGTATGCTTATCGAAGAAGTATACCGCAGGTATGATTTCCTGCTGACAGGAGGGAGCCTGAAGGAAGGGGAAGCAGAACGCTTCCGCAAGGTTTTGGTAGAAATGACGGATTCTGAGGTTGCGTACTCTCTCAAAAATCTGTCGGGTTATCTATCAGGTTATTATGGGAAAAAAGTTATTATTTTGCTGGACGAATACGACACGCCGCTCCAGGAAGCCTGGGTGTATGGCTATTGGTATGAAATGGTGGAACTCATGAGAGGCCTGTTCAATTCTACATTCAAGGCGAATCCCTATCTGGAGAGGGCGGTTATGACAGGAATCACAAGGGTAAGTAAGGAATCAATTTTCTCTGACTTGAATCATTTGACTGTTGTGACATCCACATCCGAGATGTATGCGGATTGCTTTGGCTTTACAGAGGAAGAGGTGTATTCTGCACTGGATGAGTATGGGATGCAGGATAGATGTGCTGATGTCAAAAGATGGTATGACGGATTTACTTTTGGAAAATCCAGGGATATATACAATCCCTGGTCCATCATCAATTACCTAAAAATAGGACGGCTTTCCACCTACTGGGCCAACACCAGCAGTAACGGACTGGTAGATAAGCTGATACGGGAGGGAAGCACAGACATAAAAATATCCATGGAGAACCTGCTGAAAGGCGAGCATCTGCACAAGGAAATCGATGAGCAGATTATTTTCAATCAATTGGATGTAGATGATAACGCAATTTGGAGCCTGTTTCTGGCCAGTGGATATGTGAAAGCCGAGAGTTACGCGTTAAACGAGGAGACAGGAGGAGACTGGTATGAACTTGCTTTGACAAATAAAGAAGTGCATGTCATGTTCCAAAAGATGATCAGAAAATGGTTCTCTAGTACGGGGACGGTCTACAACGGGTTTGTCAAGGCATTGTTACAGGACGACGTAAAATCCATGAACGCCTACATGAACCGGGTAGCCCTGGCCACATTCAGCTATTTTGACAGTGGGAGAAATCCCTCTTTGGAGACGCAGCCGGAGAGGTTCTACCACGGCTTTGTACTGGGCCTTGCCGTGGAACTGGCAGACCGCTACATCATTACATCCAACCGTGAGAGTGGTTTTGGAAGGTATGATGCAATAATGGAGCCGAAGAACGGAACAGATAATGCAGTAATAATGGAATTTAAGGTCAGAGATTCGGGAGAGGAGAAATCGTTGGAGGATACTGCAGATGCCGCCTTGAAACAGATTGAGGAAAAGCGATACCAGGCAGATTTAGAGAGCAGGGGATTCTCTGGCGACCGAATCCGGAAATATGGCTTTGCATTTGAAGGGAAAGAAGTTCTGATAAAAAGTTTATGAAAATTTGTTTTCTGAAATAATCTGTCGAATCTGCTCCTTTTCGATAAGAATTGTCATATCTGGATTCTTACCGATAAAGGAGCCATTTTTTTCCATAAACACAAACTATCAGACCGGAGCTTTCTGGAACCACTCCCGGATCATTGCAACACTGATATTCACTAAGTCGGCAATGGTATTTTCATCCATGCCAAGGTCTGTAATTTCTCAGCCGTTTCTCTGGCCTGCTCCATTTTGCCTTCAATTTCAAAAACAATCTTCATCTTCTCGGGAATCTTCCTGGTGCACCGGAGAAACAGGACAGCGGACTGGGGGATTGAGAGTGTAGGCGTATCGCCCTCAAGTTCTCCCTGGTCCAGTGCTCCCTGGGTGGCATATTCGAAAATTCTGACCAGCATGCTGCTGTCGGATACACTCTGGCATTCACAGAGAGACTTTTTCTACCGGCGCCAATAATCCGGAAACTGCTGTCAGTAATCCGTTTTTCCGTCTGCCCGTCCTGCTGGTTTAGAAAATGGATTTCCAGTGAAAATATCACCTGCTCATTTCCAGCAAAGGTCTCCTGGAAAAATTCATTGCTTACCGGTATGATCAGGCTGCTGCAGTCGTTGAGCAGGGTACGAAACACATCGTCATAAGGGGTAGCAACGATGCTGTTTTGCTTTTGTTCCATGGGCTTCCCCCTCCTTTCGCAGATATTGGTTTGCCTTTGCTTTTATTTTGTCACAGAAATGTGATTTCTGCAAGATGCGAAACTTTCGGATTCCAGGCCAGAAGGTGGACAGATATGGCACATTTGCACATGAGGAAAGAGAAATCAGTAAGTTTTGCAATGGCTGGCGGATGTAAAAGGTTTTGGACAAGAGTTAAGCCACCCCCTTTTTATTACATATAAATCACTACTTATTACATGAAGCCGAAAACCTTCGAAAAATGTGATATATTGTCAAAAAACCGAAAGGAGAGCGCAGCATGAAAAAGTTGTGGAAGAAGATCAAGGAAAATCCGTCTATGATGAACTTTTTTGTGATGGCATTTATGATTTATGCCGCCAATACCCGTTGTGCATGGATCGGCCATCAGCCGAAGATGCCGGATGAGATCAGAAAGTTAGGGAGAGGTTAAGAATGGAAAAAATGGCAGGTGTGCTGGCGGACCGTCTCTATGATGAACATAAGTTTCCGGCTGTATCCTACGATGCATTTCAGTATGTGATAGAGTTTGCACTAGAGATGGCAGCCGGCATATTTGCCAGTGCAGTGATTGCGGTGCTCTTTGATATGAAATGGGAGACAGCCGTGTTTCTTATGATTTTCTGGATACTGCGCTCTTATGCAGGAGGAATTCATCTGGATGCATTCTGGCAGTGTTTTCTCTTTTCGGCAGCGGTGATGGCCGGGACGGTTGCACTGGTAAAGTATCTGGAGATGCCCATGTGGGGGTCCCATATGATGTTCCTGGGAGGAGTGCTTGCATTCCTTGTTACCGAACCGGTGAATGATAAAAACCGGCATGTGGACCAGGAGGAGGACGCTTATTTTAGAAAAAAACTGTGTGAGTCTTTCCTGGCAATCGTAGCTGCGTACCTATTTTGTCTCTTCACAAATAACAGTAGATATATGTTTCTGATTGCGGTAACCGTGGTCATGGTATATGTGCTGATGATACTTGGAAAAATCAAAAATGGAAAAATTAAATAAGTTTCTGATACTGGCAGTATGCGTACTTTTAAGCGGTGCAGTGACAGCCCAGAGCACCTGGGCAGACGAATACGTCCCCGCTAAAAGCGGCCTGGATGTGGTCTTCGTTATGGATTACAGCGGTTCCATGAAGTCCAATGATCCGGACCGCATGGCCAAGGGCATGGTGAAGGCCTTTGTTGATACCGTACATTCTGCCGATATCCGGATCGGATTTGTTGCATATAATGACCAGCTTTTATCTGCAATGCAGCCAGTACCTGTGGAAACAAGTGAAGCACGCCAGGAACTGAAAGCATTGATTGATAAGGCTGGTTATTCTGGTAATACGGACATCGGGCTGGGGCTTAAGTATGCCTTTGACCTGGTCAGCCGGGAAAAGGGGCGTAAGAAAGCCGTCATCCTGATTTCGGACGGGGAGTCAGACCTGGCCGGTTCGGTGACGGGAAGGACGCTGGAAAACTCCCTGGAGGACATGGAATATGCGGCTCTGGAATGCGGAAAAGCGGGCATCCCGGTCTATTCCATCGCCTTCGGGGACTACGACGGAAATACAGGGGTCCTGGAGGAACTGTCAGACCGGACAGGGGGACAGATGTATCCGGTGGAGGATGCGGAAACCCTGATCGGTGTCCTGTACGGCATTTTTGAGGGGAATACGGATTTCAGCATTGAGAAGATTACAGACGGCATCTATGCTGCCGGGGAGCAGAACATCCGCATCCGCCTGGATGAGCCATATGTGGATGAACTGGACGTACTGCTGGTTTCCCCGCAGACCGTGGGGGCCGTCCGTGTGTTCTATGGGGAACAGCAGGTGGAGGCTTTTGGCCTGAACAATTATGCGGTGGCCAAAATTGAACAGACAGACAGCCAGGTGAAGGAACTGGCCGTGGAGACGGAGACCGTGAAAAACCAGGAACTCCAGGTGTATCTCATTGCCTACCGGAACCTGACGCCGGTACTTTCCGTGGAACCGGCTGCCGGAAAGAACCGGCCCCTGGCCTGCCAGGTGTATTTTAAGGACGCCGGAGGAAATGTCATTGCGGATGAAGGGTTTTATACAAATTTTTCCTGGCAGTTTACCCTGTCCGGAAACGGGAAAACAGAACCTGTCCAGGCCGTAATACGGGACGGGATCATCCAGGGGGAGAGCATTCCCGGACACGCAGGTACTTATTACCTGGAGGGAAGCCTGGATGACCATATGGGAAAGGCCGTCTTCCCGCCGGTGGAGATCCTGGTCACAAACCGCCGCCCGGAGGGGGAGCTTCCCGCAGCCGCCGGGTACACGGTCCTCAGCGGGGAACAGAGAATCCGGCTGGGGGAATATTTTTCCGATCCGGACGGGGATGAAATCCGGTATGCCCTGGGCAGTGCCGGGGAGCCTTTTGTAAATACAGAAATCCGGGACGGGGAACTGGTCCTCAGGCCAGAGAAGGCCGGGACCGGGACCATAAGGCTTCTGGTCTCGGACGGGGAGGATACTTACGAATACCCGTATACCGTGGAAGTGGTTCCCTTATGGAAAGCATACTGGCCGGCGGCAGCCGCGGCAGCCGCAGTTCTGCTGGTCCTGGTGTGGAAACTGCTGCACAGGCCGGCGACAGAACTGGAAGAGCTGGAAGCAGAGACGAAGAACAACCACTTTGCCGGGAAGCTGGATGCCTACTTTACCGTACAGCCGGAAGGAGACAGGGAGATCCCGCCCCTGTCCTTCCAGATGCACCGGGTAAAGGAGAACAGGATCAGTCTGGGAAGCCTTCTGGAAGCATACCCGGAGGCCTGCGGCGCGCTGGACCTGGACAGAATATTCCTGGTGGCAGACGAAGACAGGCGCATGATCCTTTACCATACAGCAGATGCTTCGGTGATGGTGGGCAGTTCCATCCTGTGCAGACAGATCCGGTACAGTGTAAGCTTTGGCGACGTGGTGTACATCGCGTCGGAAGACGGGGCCTATGACCTGGAAATCCATTACATAGCGGTAATCCAGTGAGGAATAATAAACAACTAAGAGGGAGTATATGCCTATGGAAACAATCACACAGACCAACAGGACCATGCTGTTTGCGGAGATAAACCCGGAAAGGCGGAATCTGCTGACCCTGATTGGGGATGTAAGGGGAAAAAGCAGCCTGGACGATGACAAAATCAAGGAAATCAATGAAGAGCTTCTGGTTTCCAGCTTTGAAGAATTTATAGACAAGTTTGCCCCGGCAGTATATTCCTGGTGTGATGCGGCGACAGGAAGCATTCAGTACAGCCTGACAAGGCCGGAGAATATCCCGGACAGCTGCATTACAGAGATTCCCCTGACAGAAAACAATGATCTTTTAAACATGCTGATTACCCTGCTGGGCGCCAAAGGGGCCCAGGGGGTTGCAAACGTGGACTTCGCTTTCAGCAGTGTGCTGGACATGATATCCCCCAAAAAGATCATGGACGATATCCGGCAGGTACGCCGGGAAATCCAGTATACATACGAGAAATACGCGGAACTGGATGAAGAGGACCCCAAACGCCTGGACCTGGGCGATAAGCTCAACTACCAGTTTGAGCAGGCAAGCCAGAATTACAACAATGTCCTTGCCATGCTGCCCCTGGCCATAGAAGATGCCAAGACAAGGCTTCTTCTGGGGGACGGGGAAGCCAGCCAGGGAGGCCGGGAATTTAAGGCAGGCCTTCTCAGCCTGGGGGAGGACGGGGAACTGAAAATCCTGGAAATGAAGCAGGAAGAAAATACCCAGCTGGCGCTGGCAGATGACAGCACCAGTACCGGACTGGCCGTGGCGTTTAGGGATGACTACGACGCACTGAACGAGAACCCGTCGGACTATGTGCGGGACCTGGTGGTCCGTACCTTCTGCCCCTTAAGCTCCGCCATGGAGGGCACGGCAGACCGGGAGGCAGAAGTCAGCCATTACAACCAGTACCTGGAATTCTACAAGAAAAGCAAGGATGATTTTGTAAAAGCCGTAAAACCCCTGATTGAGAAGATTCTCGGGGTGAAGATATTCTTTGACCAGTACCAGGTAAAGGAGCGGGGAATGCAGCCGAAGCTGCTGGTCACCAACGTTCCGCTGGACATGATGGTGAAGGCATCCAACCTTCCCAGGCTGGTTACCTACCTGAATACCACCAATGACAAGAACGAGTTCGACAACACCGTCTGGTTCGGAATCGTGCCGGATGTGGAGCTGAACCAGACCGGAGGCGGAAAGCTGCAGAGAATCCGTTTCGCCGGCAACCAGAAGGTGGCCAGGGCCGGGGCTAGTTCCATGGAGAACCTGGCAGTCCTGATGAACGCACTCCAGCCCTACCGGGTTACCACGTTCTTCAGCTTCTGTACCGGGGAGGAAACCACCTTCAGCTATGTGGCGACAGAGGGAATCCAGCTGTTTAAGGACAAATGTGCCCCACTGATGAAGAAGGATTACAGTGAGTTTGTGGTACCCTGCATTCCCAATGCCACCATCATTCCCAAGGACAAATCCGGACTGGTCCTGGACCGGCGGATGGTGATCGATGAAAACGGGAACGTGGCCCTTTCCGGGGAAAAGGAAGACGTCATGAAGATGTGGCTGGAAGGCATCTATGTGGGAGCCGCATACGAGGCTGCGGGAATCGTGGCAGCATGGCAGTGCCCGCTGTACTTAAAGGAGCGCTTTAACAATACCTCGGAGGAATACCCGGGCGTGCGGTTTGATGTGGAGGCAGATGACAATGCCCTGCTTGCGGCCACCAGCATGACGAAAGAGATTTCCGGGTTCACCAACACAATTAAAAATTCCATCAACCACACCGGGTTCGGCTTTGTGTTCAGTTCCGACAACGCACAGTACAAAGGACGGGAGATCAGGAATATCACGGTCTACAAGGCCCGGAACCTTTTAAGCAGCGGAAATGAATTCGAGCCCATCTACAAGACCCTGGTGGTAACCTATATTGAACGGATGCTGCGTTTCTACAGCGGGGACTTTAAGCAGGACAAGATCCTGAAATTCTTCAGCAGCAATCCCAGCAGCCAGAAGAGCCGCTGGGATGCAGACCGGCAGCATGTGAACTCCATCCTCCAGGACGGGGACGAGCTGGATTACAGTATTGACGAGAAATACGGAATCTGCACAGTCCAGGTGACCTTTGCCAACACCACCCGGAACCTGAATGTACAGCTGACCCGGAAGGCCGGGGAAAAGTAAACCTCCATGCACCCGGCGGGAAACGCGCCATGAAAAAGCAGCAGCACAGACAGGAAGTTTTCCAGAAGGAACCGGAAGACGGACTGTCCGGCTGTTACAAAAACGCCCGGAATCCTCCGGGCAGTTACATAAAACCAGGAAAAAGGAGGAGACAAAAATGGGATTACGTTTGAAGATTGAAGGCAGTGAGTCCATCAGCCTGATGGAGACCAGCATTACCAGTGTGGTATTCGGCGCCGACATTCCCCATGATTCCAATGCCAGGTCCACAGACCTGGGTTCCACGGTTCTGGTCAGGGGGAAAATCCTGGCTGCTGTGGACGGTGAGGCTGCCGACGACACCAGCAAGATTGCCAGGTGGTCACTGGTTCCGGCAGAGAATTCCGACTGCTACCGGAAGGTGGGGATTGACGTGGTAAGCGCCTCCCAGGTGGTACGCCAGATCAGCATCCCCAACGCGTTTGTGGTGGATTATGAGGAAGACTTTACAGACGAGACCGGGGCAGGCACATTCACCCTTCTGCTCAAACAGAAGAAGGACAAGATGGCAAACCTGAAATTTGAAGGCGGATTCAGCGGGGAGTAAAATACAGATCTGATCAGAAAGAAAGGCAGGAGAGATTATGGGATTCAAATTAAAAGTAGAAGGACCGTCAACCATTGAACTGGGAACCACCATTGTGACCGGCGTGAAATTCCGCACGGATATTCCCCATGACAGCAACGCCCGTTCCACGGATATGGGCAGCACTGTGACCATTACCGGAAAAATCCTGACAGCCGTGGACGGGGACCCCTTTGACAGCACAAGACAGCTTGGGCTGTGGGCCCTGGTTCCGGCCGAGAAGGCAGACTGCTACCGCAAGGTAAGTGTGGAAGTGATTGCCGCATCCCAGGTGGTCCGCAAATACAGCTACCCCAATGCCTTTGTGGTGGATTACAGGGAAGAGTATGGGGATGTGGAAGGGGTAGGAACCTTTACCCTGATTATCAAACAGAAGAAAGACAAGATGGCACAGGTTGCGGTTGAGGGCGGCTACAGCGTATAGGCAGCAGTCTGCCGGCAGCTTCAGCCAGGCTTAAAGGGCTGCCTGTTCCCAGGCAGCCCGATTTGATTGGAGCAGTATTATCATGAAGGATTACTACGCAGTACTGGGCGTGTCCAGGCAGGCCACAGAGCAGGAGATCAAAAAAGCATACCGGAAGCTGGCAAAGCAGTACCATCCCGATGTGGTAAGGGACGACGAGGAGAAAACCAGGCGGATGTATGAGATCCAGGAGGCATACCAGCACCTGGAGAATCCGGAGAGCCGGAAAAAGTATGAGGAAGCCCTGGACAGGGCCCGGGAAAGAACTGCCCCCGGTCCGTCCGGCCGGGAATTCCACAAAAGGGGCGGGACCCCGGAAAACAGCGAAAGGGGCCGGGTCCAGCCGGACATGGGCCAGTTTGAGCGCTTCTTCGGATTCCAGCCGGGAAAAGGAATGGAGACGTACCGGGGAACGGGAACCGGGGCAAACAAGGCCGGAGGCCCCATAAAACCGGAGGAAATGTTCCAGGCATTTTTTGGTCCCCGCCATATGGCCGGTAAAGGAAAGGGAGGCACAGGAAGATGAAAAAAAGCAGAAAATGGAAAACAGCCGCAGACGTGGCCGTCATCCTGAGCGGCCTGGTCCTGGGATATTCCGCCCTATGCGGCCCCTGGAGCCGGGAGTGGTCCTGGGGGCTTCTGGCAGTTTCCGGGTGTGTCACGGTGTTCTTCCTGGCAGACCTGTACCGGTTAAACCACAAAGCAGCGCCGGAGCCGGGCACCGCAGCCGGTCCGGCAGGAATTGAAAAGCTGGTTCTTCTGGATGAGCAGAACCGTCCGGTCCGGTCCTGGAACCTGGCAGGGAGGACCTCCCTGGTTGTAGGAAAACGGGGAACCGAGGACGTGGATGTGGACCTGGCTGACTGCGAATACGGCTGCTTTGTTGACTACCAGCATGCAGCGCTGAATTTCTGCCTGGACAGCTGGTATGTGGAGGACTTAGGCTCCAGAAACGGAATCCGCATCCGGAAAGTGGAGGATGGCCAGTGCTATAAGCTGACAGGGCGCCCATGCCGTGTAACGGCCGGGGACATCCTGTACATTGCCAGCACCAGGCTGCTGTTCAGCTGACAGGAGACCTGCGGATTATCCGGGATACGGCTGCTGTTTCCAGGCCTGTCCCGGGCGGTTACAACCAGAATGCGAAAGACAGGAGAATAAAAGGAATGAGTCTAGTAAGATGCCCCAACGGACATGTATATAACGGCAGACGGTACGGAAAAATCTGCCCTTACTGCAGCATGCGTTCCCAGGAGGAGACAGCAGCGGCAAAGCCCGCCGGGTTCGAGCCTCCGGTGGAGATCCTCCAGGAGGAAGAGGAGCCGGTATGCGGATGGCTGGTATGCATTGAAGGGGCCAGGGTGGGAAAGGACTATAAAATCCACAGGGGAAAGAACTTTGTGGGCCGCGGGGATGACATGGACATCCAGATCATCGGGGACAATGAGATCAACCGGAAAAACCATACCGTCATTGTATATGACCCGAAGAAACTGAACACGGTCATTCTTCCCGGGGATTCAGCCGGACTGGCGTACCTGAATGAGGAACCGGTCTATGTGCCCACAGAGCTGAAGCCCTATGACACCATCAGCATGGGAAAAAGCCGTTTTCTGTTTGTCCCCCTGTGCGGCACCAGCTTTTCCTGGGATGATGTGGGATGAGCGGGGTGTGGACAGCAGGGGCAGCTGCGGCGGCCGGACTGGCTGCCATGGGCATCCGGATCTGCCTGGAACTGTCCGGAAGGCCGGGGCCGGAAGAAACAGGGGGAGGATACTGGGAAGCCGCTGCGGCCCAGACCAGGGGAAAGCAGGAAATCCAGGCAGACCAGGCCCAGTACCTGGAAACCGGGGCCGGAATCATGGCAGTCCTGGCAGACGGGACCGGGAGCCGAAATACGGGAAGGGTGTGCGCCCAGCTGGCAGCGGATACTATCCTGGACCGCTATGAGCCCTACCAGGTTCTCCACAATCCGGACTACTTTTTCAAAACCGCATTTTACGAGGCCAACAGCCGGATACAGAAAACCACCGGGGAGCGCCGGGGAGGGGCAAGTACCGGGGCCGTGTTCCTGGACAGGAGAAGCCTTTCCTATGGGCTGGCCGGAAATATCCGCATCGCCCTTCTGCGCCGGGGGGAACTGATTCCCCTGAGCAGGGGACAGACCCTGGATGTGCTGGCGGCAGATGCCTGGAAAGCAGGAAAGATCACCCGGCAGGATGCCGTCTGGAGCATGGAGGAAAAGCGGGTCTGGAACTATGTGGGCATGGACGGGTTCCATGAAATCGAGACCGGTGAACGCCCGGTCCTGCTGAAATCCGGGGACATCATCCTTATGGCCAGCAGGGGCGTATATGAGGAACTGTCCTGGAGGGAGACGGAAGACATCCTTGTGTCCGGCCTTCCGGTGCAGGAGGCGGCCGGACAGATCATCCGGGCGGCAGAGGCAAAAGCATCCCCGGACCAGGACAACGGAAGCGTCATACTCATCAAAGTGAAGGAAGGAACCCCATGAGAAGGATCAATTCGGAATTCAAAACGGTCCATGTGTCCGAGGAAGGCAGGCAGCTTTCCAACAGGGATTATTTCGGCTATGTGGAAATGGACGATTTTGCCTGCTATGTGCTGGCCGACAGCCTGGATGCGGAGCCTTCGGTAAACAGCGCAAGGCTGGTGGTGGAAAGCATCATCCGGGATTTCACAGAGGCCCCGTCCATGAAAAAGGGCCGCCTGCGCCGGTATATCCGCCGGGCACACCTGGAACTGGCAGGGCAGAAAAGCGGGATGCACTTAAAGGCATCGGTGGCCGTGGCCGTCACGGACTACCGGAAGCTCCGGTATGCCCATGTGGGAAACAGCCGGTTCTACCTGGTCAGGAGCGGCAGAATCCTGGAGCGGACAGAGGACCAGTCCCTGACGCAGAACCTTCTGGAGGCAGGGCAGCTTCCCCTGGACCAGGCGGCAGCCCATGAGGAAAGGAACAACCTGTATTCCTTCCTGGGAGAGCGGGGAACACCGGAAATCCGGATTTCCGGAAAGCAGAAACTGGAAAACGGCGATATCTTCACCCTGCTGACCAGGGGCGTGTGGGAGCAGTGCCCGGACAGGGAATTCCTGGATATCATCAACAGCGCGGACAGTCCGGAGGATACCGTAAACCAGACAGAAGACTTCATCCTGAAAAAGCAGGAGACAGAAGACATTGACAATTATACCCTGGCAGTGACCTTTGTCAATAAGACCTTCCAGCCGCCGGACAGGCCCTGGACCCTGAAACGGGTCCTGATGGTGGCCATACCGGTGGTGCTGGTGGTAGGCGGGCTGGGGCTGGGGCTGTACATGCGGCACCGGAGCATCCGCAGACGGGAGGCGGCCCTGGCAGAGTGCATGGACAGCGGGGAAGCCTACCTGCGCTATGACAACTACCAGAAGGCGGCAGAGGAATACGGGGAGGCCGGGACACTGGCTGACGGACTGAAACGCAAAGCAGAAGCCGAAGAGGCCGGCCGGTACCGGAAGCTGGCGGAGCAGGTTATCCTGGCAGATGAAGCCATGGCAGCCGGGGACTACCGGAAAGCCCAGAAGCTGTACCTGACAGCAAAGGAACTTTCCCTGGAGGCCGGGAATGCGGGGAGAAGCTATATTGAGGACCAGTTAAAGCAGACCAGGGACTACACGGAAGTCTTTGACCTGATCGCACTGGGGGAGAAAAAGGAAGAATACGGCAACCTGGAAGGGGCAGTCCTGTCCTACAAGGCCGCCAGGGAAAAAGCAGCCTCCATCTATTACAGTGAAGGAAAGTCTGAGGCCCTGGAACGGCAGGCCAGGGCCGAGGAACAGCTGGAGAAGGGCCAGCTGGAGGATACGGCAAGGCGGAAAGAGCAGGAGGATGCCGCCGCTGCCCAGGTGGCAAAGGAAAAGGCAGAAAGCGAGGCAGGCCTGGAGCTGGAGAACCAGCAGAAGGCCAACGACCAGCAGAATGCCATTGAACTGGAAAACAGGGGCAATGAGCTGCTGGCCCAGGGAGAGTACGAAAGTGCAGTCACCTTCTACCAGACAGCCCAGGCCATTTACATACGCCTGGAGCTTCCCGGCCAGGCAGACGGAATCAACGGGAAGATCGCAGCAGCAAAGGCAGGCATGGAGGCAGAGGCTGCCAGAAAAGCGGAAGAGGAAGCAGCGGCAGCGGCTGCAGCGCAGGAAGAGCAGACACAGGAAGGACAGACAGGGACGGCACAGGAGACAGAGGCTGCGGCACCACCACCGCAGGTCCAGTCCTACGGACCCGGAAGCAGTGTGGAGCTGGTGGCGCCAGCCCCATGACAGCCACCACCGGCCCTGTGGGGGGATACTGGCGGGAGCAGCCGGATGCCCATGCCGCAAAAGAGAATTCAGGAAAGAACCAGGGAGGGGAACAGCCATGGGCAGGTATACATACACATTAAACCAGGACCGCAGAGAACCGGAAAAGGAAACCTACAGGCAGAGCGAGCTGGAGAAGATGACCACCTTCCACCTGCGGGAGATCTGCCGGAAGGAACGGCTGGTGGTTCCTTCCGCATCCCTTTCGGACCGGGAGGCGCTGATCCGCGTCCTGATGCGGTTCCGGGGGAGGAAGGAATTCCGCCATATCCGGACTTTTGCGGAAGACGGGCTGGAAAGGCTGGAAACCTGCCTGCGGGACCACGGGGTAAAGCTTTCCCGGGATCAGAAAATCCGCATTCCGGGAACCATTGTGCTGTATGAAGCAGTGGGCCTTGGAGAACTGGACGGGTACCGGGTAGAGACGGAAGGGAACCTTTACGAAGGCAACCTTCTGCTGGTGGATGAGGCGCTCCAGGTTTACACCTGCTTTTTTATCCGGCAGGACCGGGACGGGGCATGGCTGTCAAAGGGAAAGGACGTGCCGGTAAGGCCCCTGGAAAAGCACCAGTATTCCCTGCTGTATTTTCCCCATGAAAGGGATTCCGAATTCCTGTATGACTGCTACCACGGGAACCGCACGTCTGTTCCCGGATGTCTGGAAGGGATACAGATCCCGCTTCTGGATATCCGGGAGAAGAAGGTGGAGACAGCGGACCTGCCCCTGGTGATTGATTTCGGCAGCTCCGGCACCACCATGGGAATCTGCCTGCCGGACGGCAGCTCCAGAACCGCCACCACAGGCGGGAGCCCGGTGATCCCCAGTGTCATAGGGGTGCGGGCAGGCGGAGGGGACCGGACGGAATTCCTCTTTGGCCAGGAGGCCCTGGCCCTGACCGGGGAGAATTACCGGGACGAGGATGTGGCCGTATTCCATGACATCAAGCGCTGGGTCAGCGATGCAGGGCGCAGCGAAAGCGTCATTCTTCAGAACGGGTACCGGTACCAGTTCCAGAGAAAGGAAATGCTCCGGGCCTACCTGGATTACCTTCTGGACCTGGCCAGACAGCAGTTCAAATGCAGGTTTACCCGGATACAGCTTCTGTCCCCCATCCGCCAGAAGGAGAAATTCCAGGAGCTGTTCCGGGAACTGCTTCCGGAATATACCGTAAACTGTGAACTGGATGAGGGGATGGCAGTGCTGTACCACAGTATCAGCCGGATGATCCAGAACCGGCAGTATGAGGACGGATACTGGTACCATGCACTGGTCATCGACTGCGGCGGCGGGACCACAGACTTAACCTCCGGACGGTTCCGGATTGACAACACCCGGGTGTCCTACATCGTGGACCTGGAAACCCAGTATGAAAACGGGGATACCAACTTTGGCGGAAACAACTTAACCTACCGGATTCTCCAGCTGTTAAAGATACGTATTGCCGAAGAACTGGGATATCTCCGGAAAGAGGAAGACACAGGCGGGGAGGGCGGAACCCTCCAGGAAACCCTGGAACGGCGGTACGGGAGGGCAGAAACCTGGATTCCCACCCGCTTTAAGGACTATGAGGAGAAGACCCGGGACCAGTACTTCTTTGTAAAGAACAACTATTATTATCTCTTTGGGCTGGCAGAGCAGGTGAAAAAGGCATTTTTCCAGCCCCGGTTCCTTTATGAACTGCGCATTACAACCAGAAGGAACGGGGACAGGAAGGAAGCCGGGGCCGGAAAGGAGCTGTTCCTTGACAGATGGAAGCTGTCACTATGCCGGGACGGAAGCTTCGGCCAGGTGACAGACCCGGTGGAATTCTGCCTATACTTAAATGAGATTGAAGCGCTGCTGCGTCCGGACGTGTACCGGCTGATGGAGAAATTCCTGGACAGAAAGTTCATCCAGGGGGAGCTTTCCCGGTATGAAATGATCAAAATGACCGGCCAGTCCTGTAAATCCCCGCTGTTTACCGAGGCCTTAAAGGAGTATGTGCCCGGGAAGCTGATCCAGAACACCAGAAGGGACGAAAGCGGAAACGGGCTGAAAATGTGCTGTCTGGAAGGGGCCCTGGCATACTTCCGCAACTGCAAGCTTGGGTACATGAGGGTGAACCGGAACTGCCAGGAGGGAAGGCTTCCCTACGAGATCATGGCCCATACCCACGAAGGGGAGGAGAAAATCCTGGTGAAGAGCCTGGATGCAGAGAACCGGATCGGCTGTATCTCCCGTTTCCGGATCGGGCGGCAGCTGGACCTGTACCTGAACGACGGCCAGGGAAACCGGCTGAAGACCTGCCATTACGAGTACGACACCTCCCGTTTCCGGAAAACCACCCAGGAAGAGATCGACCGGGCATACCATGGCACGGTGATCCAGGCAGAGACAGACACGATCGTGGAAGGGGAAATGAAGTTCTTTGTGTGGGTGTCAAAGAAGCGGTGGGGCTTCGTGGTGCTGCCGGTCCTGCGGGACGGGGAACAGCTGTATACCAGTGAGGAGACCTTTTTTGACTTTGAGGATGATACGTGGGAGCTGAATTTCTTTGATGGGAGAAAGTAAGGGAAGGCGGATTTTTAATCATGAAGTATTTTGACCTGGCATTAGACAGCGGCATTTATAAAACAGCACCAAGACTGGTCAACTGGTATGGGGTCCAGGATGTACGCCTGATTAAATGGGAAACTTACCATAAACTGCAGAACCGGCAGATCTATAATATCGAACCATCGCAGGAAACCGTGTTTACAGATATTGTATCCATCCCCTTTCTGCTGGTTTCCCAAATGGTAAGGGATACCATAAAGATGTATGGGGACAGGGTGGTTTTTAAGGAAACCATTCTGGTGGACTCAAAAAACCAGCGGGAACAGGTATATTATCTTCCAGTCATGGAGGAAAATCCTGATATTGGGATAGCTGATATAACAGGAGATAAAAAGAGGGATTATAAAGATATACCCCAATGGGTTAATGAAAGAAATATTTTCTGGATCAGGCAGCGGGGGGAACGGCACACAATTATCAGTCTGGACCTGGCGGAAAGTCTGCTGCGGAGAAATGCAGTGGGACTGGCTTTAAAAGAAGTCCGGCTGGCTGCAAAAAGCTGAGGCAGGTGAAAGAAAGGCAGGGCAATTGTTATGGAGCGGTTCAGTGAAATCGAGACTTACATAACTCCCATGTGGAATGAATGGTTCGCAGAGGACCGGAAGAAAATACATGATTATTTTCAGCAGCACCGGAAGGAAATCGCATATAAATTCTGTGACTGTGCTGTGAAACAGGTAGTGCCGGACGTATGCGCCCTGCAGTCGGCTGGGGAGCAGGGGGAAATCGCTTATCTGGGGATTCATTTCTTAAGAAGCAGCCATTTAAACCGAAGCTATGATTATGAGATTAAATTATACAATGAAACCTTATATCTGGATGAAAACAGGGCAGCCGGGTACTGGTATCCAGAATTTTTATACAGGTTTGCAGCGGATGAAGAAGAAATGCTGAAAAGGGAAATCCAGGGGAAATTTATCAGGGTAAAACCCCACGAAATTGAGCAGATGAGACAGAAGCTGTTTTTACAATACCAGGAAACGGCAAAACCCTATTTTCAGGTGCTGGTCCACTGTTTATGGGAAAAGCCGGAGTTCCGGCAGGTAAAAACCAGTGATAAATTACAGTTTCTGTATGGGGAGCATATGGGTGAACTGGAAGAACTGGCACCAGAGGGAGATGTGTAATGGGGAAAACTTATTTTAATATAGCAGACCAGCTTAATTTTAATGGTAATGATATTAAGATAAAGGGAAAGGCAACAAAGCCGTTAGAGAGGCGGGCGCCAGGTGGAAGCATTGTCTTTGCAGGTGACCCGGTCCAGATCTACCAGTCAGTGACTGCTTCCCAGCCGCAGATGTGCTCTGTGGAAGCTGTGAACGGAATTCCCCCGGAAATCTGTCTGGGTGTTATGAACAGTTCTCCCCAGGCGGCAGGAATCCGTATTGTGGGAAATGAAAAAGATGGCTATGCTGTAAAAACCAGCGTCAGCTTTCAGGTGTCCATGAGAAATACCAGTATAAAGCTGCCAAGGATACCGGAGAGGGAATATGTTGTGGTTTCTGGTCTACAGGTGGAAGGCAAGCATAAGTACCAGTTTATTGAAACGGCATTACACGATATTGATGTAATGATAGAAGAGGGGGTCTGCCCTTCGGATATTACCTGGCTGGTATTCTGGTTTGCGGGAGTATATGAAGACTATGACAGAACCCATTTTGAGGAAACGGCAGACACACTGGGGATTAAGCTGATTTTCATTGAAGATAAAAAAGCGTTTATAAATTATATAAATTATAAAAACTTAACCGGGGAGGGAAATGGGAGAAAAGAAATAAAAATCAAAGAATTTGTTGTTTTTGGACATGGACAGAATCCGAGAGTTACAGGTGGGGAAGAGACACAGTTATCATTTGGCTACTATTTGGATAGAAAATTTGGTGGTGATTTGGAAAAAAACATAAATTTTGTTCAGTCTGATATAGAAGAGATTCAAAGAGAGGCGTTTGCCGTAGACAACTCTACCTGGTTTTATACCTGCAATACAGGAACCGCAGACGGAAATGGACTGCGTTTCGCACAGCTGTGGGCAAATAAAACCAGAGGAAATACTTATGCGTTTAAAAATGCAAGATCAAATTATACATTCATGAACTCCACAAAAGATGAAATAAATGTGGAATTTACTGTGCCCGTGATAGACAAGGATGTTGCAATATCTGATTATATTAACGGAGCGCGGGAAGTGGGGATTAAATGGACAGTAGAAGTTTTTTTGAAATTTATTGATGAGGAAGACAGGAAAGCTGTTGAACTGATTTCCGAATTCATGGCCCCTTGGCCAGTATCTGAAGAATGGAAGATAAAGAGAAAGAGGAAATGGGACAGGGAGAGGGTGGACAGTAATGGGCAAGTGTATGGCTATTCGGACCAGGGATCCCTTCATTATCCTACGTTAAATTTTGCATGGGATGACAGAGATATTATTAAAGAAGCATTTTTTGACAAGAATGAAGGAAATTTCCGTGGATTTGAATTGTTTGTACCAGAATAGGCGCAAATGTGATTACCGGGAGATGAAATATGGAAAAATCAAAAAAAATAAAAGTACTGGATGTATTACTGGTAATAATTACCCTGACGGGTGTTTTTATACTTTTATACATCTTCTTTATGCTTAAAAACCTGGATAAGCCCTATAATGTTGTTTTGCCAGCCATAAGCAGGGCCCATGCAGAAGGCATGGTTAAGGAAAATGAATGTTATATTGTGCGTCTTGAAGAGCCGGATGGAATGGGCATAGGGGGGTGGTATTATATGGATGGGAGAAAGAAAAAATCTATGCGGTTAGGTGGACGAAACCCCGCACTTGAACTGTCCAATATATTTCAGGATCCGGACAGAAATACTTTTTTAGTGAAAGGCAGGATTGATGAGGAGCGTTCACAACAGATCGGATGCCCTGCTTTAAATGTAGAAAGCTGGTATCTGGTTGCCCCCATAAAACGGGATTATGGCCCCAGGGACTACCGTGACGAACAGAGATGGTTTTATCCTGAGGATTATCTGGATCTCTATGACCTGGAGCAGGGCGACTATACACCGTTTGAAGATTAGGAAGCAGGAGACAGGAATGTGGGAAATCATAGAAAACGGACCATTTTATATACGAAAGGTTATTATTTTGGCAATACTGTTTTCGGTAATTCAAAAAGCAACAGCACCCCATGATGTGGTGTTACCGGCAATCGGCATGGAATACGCGGAAGGCATGGCCAGGGAAAATGAAAATTATATTGTACGTACTGGAGGCACTGAAAGCTCCGGGGAGGTGGGCTGGTATTACATGGACGGGGAAGAGAAGAAAGAACTGGCGCTGTCCGGACGGAATCCGGCACATGAATTGTCCAGTATCTTTTTGCAGCCGGACAGGAACACCTTTGTGGTAACAGGCAGGATTGACGAGGAACTGACACGGAAGAATGGCTGTCTGACTTTAGATGTGAAACAGTGGTATCCGGTGGCTCCTATAAAACGGGATTATAAAAGCATGGAAAACCGTGAAAAAGAGCGGATTTTTTATCCCAGCGGCTATCTGGATGCCTATGACCTGGAGCAGGGGGACTATGTGCCGGTGATCATTCACAGGGACATAGATTACTATTCAAATAAAGTGAGGGGAATAGAATGAAAGCAGACCGAATCGAAATAGAACCGTTCCATGAGCTTGTCATAACGGACTATAGGGGCTCCAGCGGAGTGAACCGGCATGGGGAAGCCAGAATAACGGGTACGGTCCCCATTGAAAAAGTAAATGAATATATGAACCGCGTAAAGGATAAAACGCTGGTAAAGGTCAGCGCAGCAGAACTGGACGGGGACCGCCAGATCCTTATATACGGATTCCTGACAGACTGGGGGATAAAAAGGGAAGGGGATGTGGCGGTTATGGATCTTCTGGTAAAGACCGGAACATACCAGATGGAACTGGCAGTGCATACCAGAACCTTCCAGGATGCGGACACCACCTTTTCCGATGTGCTGCGTGTCTGCAACAAATCCTATTCTGACAGTGACGTGATTCTGACAAAGGGGAAGGGGCAGAAAATACCGGAATTTATTGTGCAGTACCAGGAGAGCGACTGGCAGTTTATAAAGCGGCTGGCCTCGTATTTAAATACCGTGGTGGTGCCGGACCTGAAAACAGGAGGGGTGAAATACTATTTTGGATATCCACGGTTTGAGACAGGGGAAATGACAGAGATTAGTTCCTGGCAGGTCCGGAGGGACCTGGAAGAATATGAGCAGATGAGAGACCATGGGATTCCGGTATCAGAAGAAGAATGCAGCTGTTACATGGTATCCGGAAGGGAGATTTACGGGGTCGGAAACAGGATACGTTTTATGGGAAAAGAGCTTCTGGTCCAGCGGGTGGAAACCGGAATGAAAGGCGGGGAGCTGTACCATACATATTATATGAGACCGGAACATGGCCTGTATGTGTGGCGGGAATATAACCAGCGGATGGCCGGTGCAGGCCTGTCCGGCAGGGTCACGGCTGTGGAAGGGGACCAGGTCCAGATCAGCCTTGAAAAGGATGAAAACCGGAAGAATGCCGGACATAAATGGTTTGCATTTTCCACCGTATACTCATCCCCGGACGGAACCGGATGGTACTGTATGCCGGAAGTCGGGGACACGGTGCGGCTGAGCTTTCCCTCTGAACAGCCTATGGAAGGGTATGTGAGCAGCGCGGTCCACGAATACAGCAGGGAGCGGACCTGTCCAGAAATAAAATTCCTCAAGAACCGGTTTGGCAAGGAGATTTATCTGGCTCCGGACCGGATCATGCTTACAGACAATGACGGAACATCCATTGAAATTTCTGACCGGAAGGGGATCAGCATGAAGAGTGCAGGCTCCATTACCCTCCGGGCAAAAGGCCGGGTCCAGATTACCAGCAGGAAAGCCAGGGTCCAGCTTCAGGCAGTGAACGGGATACGGCTGCAGCAGAAAGATTCTGCGGTAAATATCAAGGATGATATTACGTTTGAGGGAATGCATGTAAAACTTCATTAAATGGGAGAAACGATGATGGAGCAGATGATAAACGAGTCACTGAAAATACATACAGTTATTCCCCTGGCCCATGTAAAGCATTTTCAGATCCAGTGGGAAATCAATGAGCACGCGTTACTCCATCTGGACGGAGAGATGTCATATGAGGAAGCAGTGGCATGCCAGTCCGGCAGTATCTCAGGGAGCAGTATTGAGATCCGGTATCAGGACAGCCGGCAGGAGCATGTGCTGTTTCATGGCCTGGTCAGAAAGACAGAGTTTTTATGGGACGGGGGAGTACCCCGGCTCCGGCTGGAGGCAGTATCTGCCACATGGAAGCTGGACCAGAGAAGGACCAGCAGATCCTTCCAGGACCAGGAAATGACCTATGCCCAGCTGGTCCGGCAGATTGCAGATGATTCCGGTGCTGGGGCGGTTATCTCATGTGGAACGGAAAGCCGGTTAAATGGCGCCCTGATCCAGTACAGGGAGACGGACTGGGAATTTTTAAAGCGGATTTCCAGCCACCTGCACCAGTTTCTGGTCTGTGATGTGGAAACCGGCAGGCCGGCATTCTGGTTTGGAATGCGCAGGGGGGAGCGGGTGACCATTGCCTCTGACCGCCGGGAGGAGAGCAGGTTCAACCCGTTATCAGGCCGGTCAGGCTGTATCATCCGCAGCCGGGAAGTATATAATCTCTGTGACCGGAGTATATGGATGGGAGTGCCGGCTGCTGTTTCAGGGCGGACTGCGGAATTTCAGGGCGGTGACCTTCTTTTTACCTATTATCTGGATACAGAGATTCCTTTCAGCCGGGAAACACAGTACAATGAACAGTTTACGGGAAGAGGATTTTACGGGAAGGTCAGAGAGGTATCCGGGGAAATGGTGAGGGTCCAGCTGGATATGGACGGGGAGAAGGAATCCCCACTGTACTGGTATCCCTGGAGACCGGACACAGGTAATATTATGTATGCAATGCCGGAAACCGGAAGCACGGTTCTTCTGACAATGCCCAGCCATGATGAGCGGGAAGGGGAAGTCCGGATCTGCCTGCATAAAGACAGCCAGGGGAAAGAATACCAGAACCGTTGCCTGAATATAAGGGATGACAGTATCCTGCGGTTATATCCGGACAGACTGGAACTGTCAAAAAGCGGGGATGAACATGTGCTGGCAATTGAAGACGGAACCGGAATCCGGCTGGAAACAGGCAGCAGCCTGAGGATGGAAGCCAGTGAGAACATCATCTGCCGGGGAAATGTGGTTGATGTAAAAGCCGCTGATGAGATCAGCGGTGTGGTAGGACAGGAGACGACGAAAAATGGAGTACATGGATGAAGCCATACTGGAAATGCGCCAGAAGGAAAAAGAAAAGAGGCATACCACATTAGAAACAGGAATCTATGTTAACAGGAAATTAATTGAGTTCCAGACAGAACCGCTGTATGATCAGCAGATGGAGCTTATGCTGCCAGTGACATTTATTGACATGCCGCAGATGGTGGCGGATGTGAAATATCCGTCCAGATACAGGCCCCAGATCATAAAGACCAGCCTGGATGGAACAGTCAACATTACTTTTAATATATTTGATATCAGGGTGGAGGGTTCAGGCGGGCTGGAAGAGGTGGCCGCCCGTTTTCAGGCTGTGTTAAAGCAGGTGAATCCGGCAGTGAAAATTTTTAATCATGATGAAGTGGTGGACGGGGAACGGCATTACCGTCTGTTTTCCTATAAAAGCTATGGGCTTGATGCCCAGATCTATAATCTGGTCTGTGTCACACCAGTGGGGGACAGAATACTGCAGGCATGCTTTAACTGTGAATATAAGGACCACCAGCTGTGGGAAGAGATAGCAAAACAGATGTTTGTGACCATTAAGGAAACATCAGGACAAAGGAGACATTAATCATGTATGGGGATGAGAGCTATGGAAACGGCCATGCTGAGATAAGGGTAGTAGAGGTCTGGAATGAAAAACGTATCGAGCAGGAACACATCGAAAAAATGATGCGGGAAATAGAGCTTATGGACCAGGGAGGCGCATACAGGGAACTGCTGGTAAACGGGGCAGTCATGGGATGCCAGTATGGAAACCGGTTCAGTAAAATAGAAAAGAAAACACTGGAATATGCATATGTGGGGTTTGATGAAGTGCTGCTGGATAAAGACAGGCCGGAAGAGACATTCGGAGTCTGCCATTCCCCATATCTGTCAGAAAGTGACCGGAATAACCAGATAACCGTGGTGATTTCGGCAAGTGAAAACAAGAAATACCGGATGCGGCATACAGAAACGGGCCCTGCCTGTATGATGAAGCTGTCGCAGGAATGGAAGTCACTGGGAAAGAAGGTACTGATCTTCGACTGGGATGATGAAACTTACCATTATATCCCCACAACCCAGTCCTATCTGGTGTGCTACCATGGGAATGGGTGTGTATTTCCGGTGGATGCTGGGCAGAAGCCGGTACTGGAAAAGACAGTGGGGGAAAAGGTTGTCATAGATGGTACAAATAACCAGAAAGAGGACTGGAAGCCGACTTCCACAAAAAAGCGCACACTGGAGTTTGGGACCCGTTATCCGGCAGCTTTCCTATCTATCGGGTACGTTATACTTGGGATAGGGCTGAAAAATATAAGTACTAATTCTGTCAGGTTTGCAGCAGGACTGGAACTGGGTGAGCCTGAAGAAAATGAGAAGGAAGGAACCCAGGTCAATGCATTTCGGCATACATTATGGCAGGCAACCATTACCAGCATGTTCGGTGCCGATGCTGCATTAATGATCGGAAACGCCCATGAAGAAAACCCATACTCAGTAGAGGTAATTAATGAAAAGTACGGGATAAATAATGTACAGTTTGCGACGCTCCCACTGGCAGATGAGGCAGCCGATTTACTCAATAACATAGAAGGGAGAGCGCTGGGGAGCAGCACGAAAGACGGAACCACAAAAGACAGAATCATGAAAGACATGGCCCGGACCGTTCTGGACTATTATTATAATACCGGCCTCTGGACAGCCGTAACAATGGATAATGGAAATTATGAAGTCCGGAAACGAAAGCTGTCACGTATGAAATATAACAATGCCGTCCTGCTTTTAAGCGAGATGGACAAGAATGGTTTTCCGCCTGGAAATCGGTATTTTAACGACCGAGAGGTGGTTATTGTTGACGCAAAAGAGGCAGAATATCCTTAAGGCTGATATTGTGCCTGCCCTGGGAAGTGGGAGGAGTGGAAATGAATACATGGCTTAAAAATTTAGTATTTACCTTCATCATTATAATAGCACCAAGTGTTGTGATTGATGTGATCTTCTACAAAGTACCTAATATGATACTAAGTATAGGAGTTATAACTACAGCGATAGGCATATATGCCATAACCATAACTGGTCTGGTATTATTTTACAGATACCGGCCATGCAGTATGTGGGTCCTGCCCCTGGCGTTTGCGCTGCCGGTTCCCATCTGCTATGTGAAGGACACCCTGAATGATTCAGAGTGGCTTACTTATGTTAATACTGTATTAGTCCTGTTCTATTATTCATTGCCGATGGTTCTGGCCACCTTCTGCACAGCATTTGCCTCTGCCATCTGCAGGAGTATGGAACGGGAGAGGCACTTCCGTCGGAGAAGATTAACCCTGCGGGAGGTGCGGAAATGGGCGCACAGAAAGCGGGAACCGCTGTTATCCGCCGCTGTCCTGGTGCTGGTTTTTCTCTGCCTCGCCGGGATGTGGTCCGTATCCATAAGCAGGAGACACAGGGTCCGCAGGAATATCATCCAGAAAATTGAAGAGCTTACCGAAGAGGAAGATACCTGTGTGTTTAAACTGTCCGATGTGACAGACTTTAAATGGGACCAGGTTGTGTACTTTGAATATCCGGATTCCCCGGAGGATATCAGCAGAATTGCAGGCATCAACTATAAAGGAAGTACGGACGTAATGGAAGGATATATATTTATTTACCGGGGAAGGGTGGTACGGGAGGATGTGGTAAGCATAGCGCCGGGGTATGCGGACAAAGCATACCTGGGCTTTAAGGGCAGCGGGTTAACCGTGTTAAGTGAAGAGGATGCGTTTTTGGAAGGATGGAAGGAAAGGGAAGGGCTTTACCTGATTAAGCCGACCCGCAGACCGTATGAATATGGGAATCCGGCTGGCCAGGGTGGCTGAAATAATGGGAGTAATAAGGAGTGGAAATGAATACATGGCTTAAAAATTTAATAGTTACATTCTTCGTTATAGCAGCACCAGGTGTTGTGATTGATGTGGTCTTTTACAAAGAACCTAATGTAATACTGAGTTCAGAAGGTATAGATGCCGCAATAGGTACATATGCCATTACCATAACCGGCCTGGTATTATTTTACAGATACCGGCCATGCAGCATGTGGGTCCTGCCCCTGGCGTTTGCGCTGCCGGTTCCCATCTGCTATGTAAAGGACACACTGAATGCGAATGCTTTAGAGGGGCTTACTTATGTTAATACTGTATTAGTCCTGTTCTATTATTCACTGCCCATGGTTCTGACTACCTTTTACATAGCATTTGTCTCTGCCACCCGTGGGAATATGGGAAGGAAGGGGCATTTTAGACAGAGGAAATAACCTCGGGAAGGTGCGGAAATGGGTGGGAGCTAACCAGGAACCGCTGTTAACTGAATGGAGGAAGACATGAATGGAACCGACGACATGAAAGACCTGATCCACCGGGAAATCCAGTCAATTTCCGGACTGGCGGAGCGGGTGGCCTTTAAGGACATGATGGAGGGGGTATTTCTTGCCCTGTATGAAAAAAATGAGGAAATGTACCGGAACCTGGAGAGGCGTGTCATGGATGACCTGGCATACAACATCAACCAGTACCGGATCAGGACCGGGCTTGTGGAACGGCGGTATCTGGACCTGTCCCACCACCTGATGGCGCCGGTATGCCAGGAGGATGCACAGACAGTCCGGTATAAAACCGGGGAGATCCGCAGGGGTGTCCAGGAAGGAGGCTTCTGTATCACCACAGCCTTTCTGGAGGGGGATGTGCTGGATATAGAGACCATGATGAAGGACGGAAAAACCTGTGCCGGGATACTGAGAACAGACCGGGACTGGCCCGTGACGGTGCGCCTGGAGCCGGCCAGGCGGTATCTGGAACAGATGGAACACCTGTACCACCTGTTCATGAAGAACGGGATTCCCTGGCGGACGGTCAATGCCCCCTATCTGTTTAAAATGATGGATGTGGTCATTGTGGACCTGCCGGATGAGGCAGGGGACCAGGAAACAGCAGTGGGGATTGATGTGGATTTCGGGAAATACAACCGGATGGTCCGCTATGACATGGTGCCGGTCTGGAATGTCCGCCGCCTGGTGCTGGAGGGAACCGGATTTCCCATTGCATGCGGGGACCATGAAAACTATGAACATGTGGTTTCCATAGGGGATTACGGGACAGAACATGCCTATCTGGTGGAAGAGAAAGCCGGAATCCGCAGTGTCCGCCAGAACGGGGACAGGCTTCTGATCACCGGGCAGGTGGCCAGTGCGAAAAAGTGGGAGATCTACACCATCCGCAGCGGCGGGGATTATAAGATCGACCGGTATACCTACCCGGTCATGGAGAACCTGAGAAAAGACGGCTTTGCGGAACGGTTCCAGAGGCGGAACGGACAGCGGGTAAAGACCAGGGGGGAGCTGGAGCGGTTTGTCCGGGGCTTTGGCCTGGAATCCTATATTGCATACCAGGACTGTGAACTGGAAGAGGCAGGCAGCCGGAAACCGGAGACCTTCTCCATGAACTTCTTCATGCGGGATGAAATCCGTGACCAGAAGGGACGCAGGCGGCTGGTGCTGCACTTTAAGGCCAGGGGGAAGGAAACCTGGCTGCTGCGTGATATTGCAAGCTTTATCGTATCCGAGGTCCAGGAACTGTACCCGGAATACCAGTGTGAGGGAAGAGTGGATGAATTATCTGTGGGAAGTGTATCTGAAGGCGAGACAGCAGGGGAGTGATGAGAACCGGCTCCGCTTCACCATGGCAAAGGAGTACAGCCCCTATATGGAGGTGTCCTGTCCGCTCCTGAACCAGGACCGTGTGGAGCCGGGAGAGACGGTGGAGGTAAACCCCTATTACCGGTTTTATGATATTTTCAAAGACCTCTGCCACCCGGAAATGCAGGAATACACAAAGCTGCGGGAGAGTGTGACCAGCCTGGTCCTCCACCAGCTGGCAGCAAATGACGCAGTGTCCGGCATGACCAGGGAGGAATACTACAAAAAGCTTCTGTACCAGGACCTGGTGTCCGGGGCCTACGGGGAAGCTGCCAGGGAGACAGCCGGGATGTTCACCAGGCAGGAGCGGGAGACAGTCTTAAGCGGGCTGCTGAGACAGTACCAGACCGGAAGCTCCCTGGACATTTTCAAAGACATGATGGAGGCCCTGGTTCCGGACAACATTGTGTACCAGAGCAATGAGAATTTCCATGAGATTTTTGTATATGTGGGCGGAAGGAAAACCGGGAAATCAGAAGCTAGAATGAAGTTTCTGGTACAGATGTTTGTGGACCTGCCGTACCATGTGGATATTTATTATGAACACCATTTCGGGATTATCGGGGTGGAGGAAACCATGAGGACCGGCGAAATTACGCTGTGTTAGGAACCGGAAGGAGGAGGGACAGAATGTTTCGATATGTGATGCCTGAGTTCCAGGCCAAACGCCTGCTGCGGGCAGAGATGCTGGAACAGCTCAGGGATTATCCGAAGACCATGGCAGAGCTTGCCCTGGCAGGATACTGCGACGGGATTGTCACCGGGGGAACTCCCGGATGGGACCAGGGGGTGCTGACCGTGTCCCCGGGAATGCTTTACTGGAAAGGAAGGCTGTATTTCCAGGAAACTCCCGCCTCCCTTCCCTGCGGTCCCATGGACCGCATGCAGTACCTGAAAGTGCGGTTTACAGATGAGCAGCGGGAGGCAGGGCAGATGTCCGGGACCGGGGAGATCCTGCTGGAGACCGTGGAGACAGACCCGGCCCGTGAGCTGGAGCTGTGCCGGTTCTTTCTCCAGGAAGGGGCACGGCTGCGGGTGGAGCATGAACGGTTTGAGGATTTTTCCACCCGGTATGACACGGTCAATGTGCTGCATGTTCCCTATGCCGCTTACGGGGAAAGCGCCATGGCGCCGGTGATGCTGAAACAGTATGCCAGAGAACTGCTGGAGCTGAAAACGGAAAATGTATATGACGCCGCCTTTGCCATGAACATCCTGGCCAGGGAGGGCCGGATTCCGGCTGCCTGCGTAAGGGAATACCTGAAAGTACGCCTGGACCTGCCAAAGGCAGAACCCCTTTCCGGTGGGGAAGAGCTGTACCGCCATCTTCTGTCTGCCCTTGGAAGAGTGAAACGGGGGGAGAGAAGTACGGGGGTCCAGGGGCAGGGGAGGCGGGAGATCCGGCTGGTGTAGGGAGGCTGTCAACAGAAATAAAGAAAGGAATATACGGAAAGAAATGGACGGTTACATGGATCGAAGCAGTTTGAGGGTAAAATGTAATATTCAGATAAACCAGATACGCCATCTTTCCATTTCAGAATCCATAGGGAACCATGCATTTGCAGAACTGTCAGCGGATATAGAAAGTGATTCCCTGGACCTATCGAAGCAGGAGATGAGCGGGCAGCCTATTAAGCTCTGCTGCAAAGAAGACGGTAGGGAAAAACTGATTTTTTTCGGTGTGATAAGCAGAATTTACATAGAAAAGCAGCCGTCTTATGATACTGTACATATTTTATCCTATTCCGTTTCATGGCTGATGGATCTGGAAGAAAAAAGCAGGTCCTTTCAGAATATGGCTGGACAGCAGGTCGGTAAACTGATCCGGCAGATTGCGGATGAAAATGGGTTCAGCCTTATATTTTCAGGAGAGGACAGCGTGGACCAGACACCGTTCATACAGTACCAGGAAACGGACTGGAAATTTCTTTTAAGACTGGCGTCGAATCTCCATCTTCCTGTTCTGGCAGCATGCGATTATGCCGGGAAAGGAATTTATATCGGTTTTAGGGAAGATACTCCGGCAGACCTGCAAGTTTCAAAAGAAATCTGGAAAAAGGATGCGGATTATGGAAACCATGCAAACTGGAAAACCATGGCAGGTACATATTTTGAGGTGACTACAGGCCGGATTCTGCATTTAGGCCAGAGTGTCATGTATAAGAATGAGCAGCTATGGGTCCAGAAGGTGTCCATGGTTCTGGAAAAGGGAATCCTGCGGTGTACATACCAGCTTGCCCGCAGGGATTATCATGCATTCCTGACGCTTTATAATCCCAGGATCAGGGGAATATCCCTGATAGGAACTGTACTGGAGAGACTGGGAGAAACAGTAAAAATACATCTGGATATTGACGGGGAGCAGAGTACCGGGGAAGCCTTTCCGTACTTGTGGCTTCCGGAGCACGGAAACATGATGTACTGTATGCCTGAAACAGGGAGCCGGATCTGTCTGCTGGTTCCTGGTGAAGATGAAAAAAATGCCATTGGGATTCACTGCGTAAGACAGAACGGACAGACCTGTGAGGAAACACAGAATCCGCAGGTACGCTGGTTTGTAACAGACGCAGATAAAAAGATGACATTACAGCCATCTTCCATAAAAATAACAGCGGACCATGACGAATCCAGGGTTGTACTTGAAGACCATGCAGGAAGTATTTTCAGTACCGGACAGGAAATCCTGATTCAGGCCAGAGGGAGACTGCACATCCGGGGAGCCAGGGTGAAACTGGCAGCACCAGCAGAAGTGACTGTGGTCAGACGGCAGCCGGGCTCTCCCTCAGTAGTGAACCTTTGCCATAATCTGGATTCACTGGGTAGGTACACCACATTCAAAAATCTGAAAAGCCTGAAGGAAACTCTGGTAGCAGGGACCGGAAAAGATACAGCAGGTAGCCGGACAGTATTTGACAGATTAAAGAAAAAAGAGGATAAAAAGGAAAAAGAAAAACGCACATATAAGCTCAAAGAACTGACAGAGGACAGCGGTGCGGAAGCGGTTTACGAGCTGGGGGCTTCTGTGGTGAATGTTATATCAGCGATTCCCCAGCCAGCCGGGCAGGACAGGATATCCCGGATCGCATTAGGCGCACGGACCATTACAGGAAGAATGAAAGGGAGATAGGATGGCATACTCTGTAGCAAACGGGGCAGTTGGAAAAAGCCCGCTAATTGATAAAATAAACCGGATGAACCAGGTCCGGGTAAGAGAAACCACCTCCAGACAGATGAAAGAACTGGTTTGCGGACATGCAGGGGAACTGTATCCTTCCCTCCCAGTTTCCTTTGATACATGTAAAAAAGAACTGGCGGAGCAGATGCGAAGGTTTGGGAAAAAGAGGTAGATGGAGTGGAACAGGCAGAAAACAGGCGGCTGCTGTTTGGTGACCGTCTTCAGGTTTATTTACCGGGGGCTTACCAGGCTATGGATGCAGAAAAGGCAGGTATGTTTTACCCCTATGAGAACAGGCCGCAGGTGATTCTGGAGGATGAAGAAACCGGCAGGTGGTGTACATTTTCATTACTGAAGGATCAGGGACTCTCCAGGGGACAGACCGGGGATGCGATCGAGTCTGTCAGCAAAGCGGTTCTCAGCTTATACCCTTCAGGCCTGATACGGAAACCGCAAATCTTACGGAGGAAAAAAGGAGACTGTGGATGGTTTGCTTTCCGGACAGCCTGGAAAAAAGGGGAGCTGTATAATGTGATGTATGTGTTTTCTGTTGACGGAAGCATGATGCTGGGCACTTTAGGCTGCGGGGCAGAGGACGCGGAAGGGATTAAGGGGATGATGAAGATCCTGAAATCCCTGGAGGTTCCGGTAACAGAACCGTCTTATGTAAAAGCCAGAAGGATGATGTTTTCTTAAGGAAGGCGGTATGCGGGATGAAACGCGGTAATTATGTGGACAAAGAAATTATTGCTTTGCGCGGATATTATGAAAGCCGGACACGGTCATATGACCCGCTTACAGAGTCCATTCCGGTCTGCGGGAAAAATATCCGTTTTGCTCCATATGAGCTGTTTGATGGAACGGTCTGTGTATGGATTCCGGAAGATTTTGCCATTATGCCCGAAAGAATAGCAAAGGTCAGATATATAACAGAATACCGGCCTCCGGTGATACTGACAAATGACAGATATGATGAAAACTTCTGCTTCCATTTACTGGGGGATGAAGAAATTCCCAGTCCGGTTCTGTTAGACCAGATGGTCCAGAACATGCAGGATACCATTCTTCTTCATGCACCGGAGAGTGTGATGTATGATCATGGCAGTATTCTGTCAGACAGGATGGAAGGAAGATGGTTTGAATACAAAGGCTTTACTCTGGATGAAGAGACCTATAATTTACAGTTCCTGATATATTCCGCACCATATCTTCTGGCTGGAATATTTAACTGCCGGATGGCATTTTATGATGGGTGGAGAGAGGCCGTGCTGTGGCTGATGGAACATGTGGAAATCCGAAAGCAGGAGGAGAAATTAAAATGAAGGCCGAGCAGATCTATATCTCAGATTTTGATTTTTTGTCACTGGAACGGCTGGAGATTGACCAGTGGATCGGCCAGCACGCAACCGCGGTTATTTCAGGATATATCAGTGATGAATATGTTCATGAATACCAGGGACGTGTCATGGAAAACAGATGGGTCACCATTACCGCAGTGGGCGAAGATGGTGAGAAAAAAGCTGTCATGGGAGGGATTATTGCCGGGTTTTCCTTCGAGAAAATGACACATGATGTAAAGATGTGTCTGGTTTTAAAAAGTGGAACATACCTGATGGACCGTACACCGCACTTCCGTTCATTCCAGAACTTAAATGAAACGTATCTTGATGTGATGAACCGGATCAGTGCTTTTTATGGCAGCCATGGTGTGATTGCAGAGTCCTGTGTACAGCAGGAAACGGTTGATTTTCTGCTGCAATATAAGGAGACTGACTGGACATTTGTCAGGAGGCTGGCCAGCCGCTTTGGCCTGGAGGTTACACCTGCAATTACCAGGGAAGGCGTATTCTATTATGTAGGAAATGCCAGTTCTGATACATACCGGTTAACGGATACCGTGTACTGCATGGGAAAAAACATGGATGCATTTATGATCCAGGGGGCAAATGGTGCCGGGGGAAAGGACGAGCAGGACTATCTGGAATACCGTCTGTCCACAAGGGAACTCTATGATCTGTGGGACCGGTTGGTTCTTGGAAACGGGAGCGGGTATGTATGGCATATCCATAGGGAGTATAAACATGGGGAGCTGTACAATACCTATATCCTGCGTGCAGGCCATGGAATGAAAACGGAACGGATATTTAACGGATACCAGTCGGGATGTTCCTTTAAGGCAACCGTGAGAAGTGTCATGCAGGACATGGTTCAGATTTCAATTGCAGATGATGAGAATAGGGACCAGAAAGTGACAAAGTGGTTTCCTTTTTCAACAGGCTATTCATCGCCGAATGGGGCGGGCTGGTACTGCATGCCGGAAATAGGGGACTGTGTCCGCCTGCAAATTCCTGGCCACGCGGAAGAGGACGGCTATGTCATCAGTGCGGTGCATCTGGAGACCGGGAATGACAGAAAAAATCCTGACCACAAATCATTTAAAACCAGATATGGAAAAGAGCTCTTGTTTACACCGGACAGTCTGGAACTTACAAACCACCAGGGAATGTCAATTAGGATAAAGGACGGGGAGGGGATACAGATTGTCAGCAGCCGGGATATTTCCATATCCTCGGGAGGAACCATGACCCTTTCCAGTGAAGATGCTTCCCTTGTGATTGCTGGAACCGAAAGTGTGGATATACGGCAGGGAGGGGCAGGACTCCACATTGATAAAGATATTATCTTTTCCGGAGGAAAATTCAGGATACAATGAGAAACCGGGCAGAAAAAATTATGGAAGCAGCCAGGCCTGTTTTTTTAGAACAGTTCCATAAAAGCAGCCAGGAGACAGTCCTGTTCTGTGAACAGCACAGCAGGGAAGTGGCTGGCAGCTTTCTGGATGCGTTTTATGGGGCGGTTAACCATGCTTCTTTACTGCAGGCTGGGCAGAAGAAAAATAAAATAAAGTATCTCCAGTTCTCCCATCTTTACAGCAGCGTTTTTTCAGAACAGTATCTGGTACGTATTGATGTCATGGATGAAAGGTTTTACAGTGATCCATCTGAAACGGAATCCTACTGGAATGCAGACTGTATTTACCGTCTGTTTGGGGAGGATATCCGGCAGATCAGAAAGCGGCTGGAGTGGCAGGTCCCGAGAATGAAAGAATATGAGGCCGATTATCTCCGGTATGCCTATGCACCACTTTACCACAGCCTGCTGAAAGCGTTTCTGAAAAGTATGCTGGAAGCGCTGACAGAGAATCCTGGTTCATGGAAAAAGGAAGAATCCTGGGAAGATAATGCCCGGATATTATTTGGGGAGTACATGGGGCAGGCAGATGTACTGTTTACACTTTCGAAAGGAGCAGCAGGTAAATGAGGTATTTCCGGATTTACACAGACAGCAGAAATCCGCTGCCCAGATGTCTGAACTGGAATTCCCTGGTAAAACCGGGACGCAGAACAGGACGGCTGGTTTTTGAAGCACTTGAAAAGAATAATCACCTGCAAATAGAATTAGACGGGGAATGTGAGTTTATGGATATTCTCTGCCGCCCCTGCTTTATGGTTTCAAAAGAATTTGCGGGACTGATACGCATGTACTGTCCGGAAATACGGTTCAAAAATATGTACCTGTTTGACCGGAAGAACCAGAGAACGGCATTCTATCTGGTTCCGGACCTGCCTGAAATTGAATGTCTGCATGGGGACAGCGAATTAAGCAGGGACAAAAGTGAGATAAAAAAAGGAATTCTGTCGGGGGAGAAAATAGGGAACCTTCCGGTCTTTCTGCTGGGAAACGTGAAAGCAGATTACATTATGGCAAACCTGGAATTTGTAGAAAGCGCATATAGGCGGGAAGTCAGGGGTATGAAAACCGAGGAATTTCGTGTATTATAAAGGAGGGAGAGACCTATGGGATTCATGTCATGGCTTTTTGGAAAGGAGGAAGATGATGCTCCGGCAGAGCCGCTGGTTTTAGGCGCACTGCTGAAATGCGATTATGGCAGACAGATGACCTATCTGAATCTGGAAACAGATGATATTGACATCAATACACTGCCGCAGGCGTGTGTGGAGGATTCAAAGGCGTATATCAATATACAGCCCTTTGGCCCCTGCCTGAGAAGTGAAGACTGTTCCCTGAAAATAAATCCTGATGAAAAATGGATCAATGCAGAGCCCCAGGGCGCAAGGGTAAACGGGAAGGAGATCATAACCACAAAATCCACGCTGGTCTGTAAAGCAACAGGAATGACCATACGGCCAGTCACATCAGGGCAGGACGGGAAATTTGCCAGATTTCTGATATTTTTACGGAATATGGATCTCGAATACCCCGGTCTCAGGGAGATTCTGGAAGACCCTTATGGGAATCTGTATCTGGAAGGCAAATATGAGACTGCACTGCAATTCCTGGAAGACCTGATAAAAAGCCAGGACGGGGGACTGGAACTGGTC
>CAJTOV010000001.1 GCA_910577765.1 uncultured Lachnospiraceae bacterium | reverse complement strand
GGATGAAAATTTATCCTGCGCGAAACATAATGGTAATTGGTGTGGGTCATACTAGACCAGTGGAATTTAAACTTTCAAAAATAAGCTGTGGATCATCACCATCCTGCGGCTTTAGGCTGATATTAACAATGATCAGCTTCATAATCGCATCATACCGCCCTTTAATCTCCTGAGCATTCCGTTTAGATATTTCTTTAAACAGATACCCTCAGTGAACAAGGGTATAATAATTTGAATAAATTATAGCATAAATCACAGTGGCGGTACATGATGATTTTACAGCAAAAGGCCTTTCTGTGGTCCCTACTTGTATTTTTGTGGTGGTCAGCTTTATTTGAAAGCAGATAAAAAGGGATTCCTGGAAGAAACCCGTTTATGGGCTCTGCCTGTGGAATCCCCTGATTTCAATTCCTTCCCGTTTTCTTTACTTCTCCACTTTTGACATCAAGACTACAGTCTTATCACTGTATAAGACAGAAAAACGCTTTTCATCAATGGCAGGAAATATTTCATCAGCAAAAACTTTTGCCCAGGATTTTTCCAATGCTTTCTGCTCTCTGGCAGTTAATCCTGAAAAACTGTCTGTAAATGATATTTCTTTTCCACAGTGTGGACAAATAAGAATCTCAGACCAGATAATATATACCATTCGGATCTTTTGCAGAGTAATAATTTCAAATTCGCCATCAACAATCTGATCATTGAGTTATACTTCTGGTGAAGATCTTATATATTGTGACTCATTTTATTTTCTTTTTAAATTTCGATCCCCTTGTTCCTTTTGGTATGGGATTTCTCCCAAGTTTTTATCGTAGCCCCTTCCCGAACTCAAAAGTGCAAATCCAAGCCGCCTTTCAGTTCCTCTTGTTTTATCATAATAAACATTTAAAATTCCATTAATAATCAAAGAAAATCCCAGATACTTTTCATTTTCCTTATGCTCATAAAACAAATACCTTGCCTTTTTTTCACTTTCTTTTTTCGTTTGCTTAGGAGCCGCTTTATAAACAGACCATTTGCTTAAAACTCCCACGTATCCAGGGAACCAGTCGTAGCGGTTAGTTCCCGTTTGGGAAAAAGCTTTTTTTAAATAAGCAAAAATCTTTTCTCCCTGTGTTGCCAGAGTCCCTTCCTCCGTCGTGTCCATAGCCACCAATGCTAAAAACGGCCCCTTTACTTCCTGACCCACAGCGTTCTTCCCTGTGCACAATTGTCCCACTTGCTCCAACGCTTTTATCTCCTGATCTACCTGAGAAAAATAAAGATTCTTTTTTACCGATATAACACCGATCACACCCTCTGGGGGAACAATCACATGATCCCCCATTCTGAGAAATATTGGATAAGAGGCGGAATCATAGATAATCAGATCCAACTGGGAAGAATGACTGTCCTCATCTTTCGTCCGCTCAGTTTTTCCTTTCCCAGTCTTTATGGCGGGACGCAAAATAAATCCGGTCAACACTTCCAGGCCTTTCGGAAGAAATTTTTCAATATAGCCCTTAAGCAGCGCTTCCACATACATTCCATCCTCACCTGGATGGGCAGCCCCCCTTTTTTCTTTCGCAGGTATCAATATCTGAAATTGCTCATAGGTTTTTAGCATTGCTTCTACTTCATTTTCCATAAACTCCCTGACTCTTCTTCCGTCCATCCCTATTAGCCTCCGTAAAAACGCGCTTAAAATTTTATAAATTTCTATTCAAATCCAAACCACCATTTCTGGCACTGGTCAATTAGCTTTTCCAGATTTCCTATCTTTCGTTCCAAAGCCCTCAGCTGGGGAGTCTGATCATGTTCCCCCTTTAAAAAGGTAATCAGAAACGCACGGTAACCGCAAAGATAGTTAATTACCGATTTTTTATTGTTAAACCGCACAAATTGTTCCTTAGAAAACAGGGCGTTTACTTTGTTAACTACCTGCAGGTCCTTCACCTTTTCCGTATTTACCTGATAAGGGGAACCATCTATGGCCCCTCTTTTATCAAAATAATTCAGCACCCGGTTAATCTCGCTCATACGCTTTCTGGAAGGCCGCACCACACAGCCATGCTGGTCCCCTCCCGCTACAAAACCCGACAGAGAAATTTCTCCTTCCGTCATATAGGTTTTGTCATGGTTTAGGTGGAAACCATTTTCCAGAAGAATGTGTTTGATCATTTTATAGAAGGACAGCATTTTCCGAAAATCCAGATAATCGCTGGAAAACAGCATATCATCCGCATATCGTGTATAGATAATATCATCATACTTGACATTTCTTTCCGCTTTTACTTTTCTGATGGTCTGACAATATTTCAAAATCCGCTGGTCGATCTGCCGAAAAACAATGTTTGACATGGCCGGAGAAGTGGCCGCTCCCTGGGGAAGACAACCGCCCAAAGTGGTGATTTGGCCGATATTTATGCGGATCTTTTCATCCTGGGCAAATTCTTCCAAGCTTTTTACCACCTGCTCTTCTGTCACACTATCAAAAAAATGGCGAATATCCAGACGCAAATAAAAACGCTTCCCACAGTGTGGCCGCAAATATTCCTGATAGCTTTTCCCTTTTACAAAACCTACCGCCGCCTTAGACAACGGAATTCTGGAAAGCAGATTTTTATTCAGGTTATTCTGAAGCTGATATAATCCGCTTTCCTTATCTACCTGATGAAGTTCTCTCACCTTTCCCCGATCCTTTATCTCAAAAGCAAGATAACTTTCTTCCTTTTTCTCCAGACTATTCTCTATGTAGATTTCATTTTTTCTTAGGATGTTTTCACAATAATAATTCCATCCGTATATTTTTTTCATTTTTCTTCCATCACATCTGGCGGGCACTGTCTTAAAAATTCGTATGGCGTTTAATAATTGAAAGCATAACCTTCCGCTGAGTATGTTCCCCAGTCATAAAGTAACTTTTTCGCCCTGGTTTATGGAACTGTCGCTCCCTCAGGGCTTGCCTCTACGCTAGTATCGAGAGCAAATTGCTGCCCGCCTTTATTCTCTTGTGTGCTGCCCTATCAGTTTCTCTTATCCTGGAACCATCTGGCAAACCATATTCATCAAATCACCCAATTCCGGGAAATCCTGCTCAAAATCTTTTTTTATACTTTCTCGCTTGTCCGCTTTTTCAATTACCCTTAAAAAACTTCCCAGTTCTTCTGTCCCAAATTTTTTCAGTCCCGCTTTACGACAAAAATAAAACCGCAGCCAGCCGGCAGCCCAGGAAGTCTTCGAAATCTTATTTTTTTCCAGTAGTATTTGAATCCTTGGACCCAAGGCCGGTTCATGCCTCTTAAGCCATTTATACCCCATTCCATAGTCACATTCTCCTCCAAGAAGAAGGCGGATAAATGTGAGTTCATCATCCATTGTGAAAAGCGTTCTGTCAAATGGATAGATATTTCCATATTGCACCGGAAAATTTTCTTTTAAAAAGGTCAAAAACATGGTTAAATTTTCCTCCGTTACCAGCATTCCTTCAATGGTTGTTGTGGCGGTAAATATCCCGTATTCCTTAAAATAATCCTGAATCAAACCAACAAATTCTCTGTAGTTTTCATCTGCCGCCAGATAAAAGGGCTTTATATAATGAAATTTACATTTCGCCGCCATCCGGTATATGCGATTTCTTCTGGCCGCCAAACAGGCCCTGGAGGAAAAGGGTGTATCCTTCCTTTTAAAAAAGTAATAATTCTCTCCGGTATTACACATATTAAAATATTTTTTCTTTAGCTTTTCCGGGTAAGTATAAACCTTGTCCAGATCTAAAAGAATAGTTGCCGGGATATGACACCCCCTGTCTTTGGGAGAAACAATACGATATACCACATCATCGCTCATTCCTTTGATGATCTCCACTTGTCCCATCCTCGGAAAAACCGCTCTTAAGAAACGGTTTTGAAATACTTCCAATTCCGTCTCTCCTTCTACCAGAAAAAGAGCTTTCGCAAAATACACACTGGCATGTTGATCTGTAATAAAATATCGTTCCCGCATCTCTGTGTTCTGGCGGAACATCTGGAAACGGGAAAGCATGGTTTCCTCTCCCTTGCGGTATATCTGATATAGCTGGTTGTCACCACTATCCTGGGTCAAAATATTCCGGATCAGCCGTGCCGAATGAGTTGCGATTAAAAAACCAACATAATACCTGCATTGATAAAATATCTCCGCCAGGTTATCTATCATATTATTATGTAAAGAAAGCTCCGGTTCATCAAGGATGACTATAGGTTCTTTCATCTTTGTTTCTGCAATCAGTCTTAAAATATAAATAAACAGCCGTGTAAAATTAAACGTGTTAGTTCCGTTGGAAAACTCCGATAACTGGCCTTCGTCAAACTGATATTGTTCCCCTGAAAAATATATCTTTGATAAAATCGCTGCAAACTCATTCTTGGAATACTGAGCAATCTTAACATTCTGCTTTTCAAAACCATCCTCTATCCGCCCCAGGCGAGCCTTTAATTCACTGCCCGCGTCTTTGATAGAATCCTTCAGCTTCTCCCGAAGCTCTTTTCCCACAGTATTTTCCAGTTTCATCAAATCGCCGATGTGCTTCCAAAGTATATCCCAATTTACCAGATTTATTTGCCTTGCATCTAAAAAATAAATAGGGAAAAGGCCTGCTATTAACTTTCTCGTGTTCGCGTCATGGCTCCAACGGATTGGCATATCCCGAATCTTCACCAGCCGCACAGTCACAATATCTTCTGATGATATTCCAATGATTTTTTCATAATAGCTGGAATACCTGGTCTCTTCATCCCTGAGATTTGCGCGGGCATATCGTTTCAGACGCCCCAAATCATAAGTTAATGCAATCTCTACCCGATTATTCAGCCGGTTATTATGATCAAAAATGTCGTCTGACTCTGACCGGTAAACTAAATTATCATAAAAATATCTTACAGCAGAAAGAATGTTGCTTTTCCCCGTCCCATTTTCTCCCAAAAGGGCAGTAACACCATTAAACCGGAATACACAGCTGCCTACGGACTTATAATTTTTGATGGAAATATTAATCAGAGACATGAAACGCCTCCTTTCCCGTTTGCAAAGCTCTGCCAGCTGCCGATTGTAAGTCCTTCTTCATATCCTTGTCTAATAATATCTTCCATAATTTTTGTGGCTAACCTTCATAGTGCTCCCTTTGTCTTCATAATCAGGCTGCCTCTACCGATATTTCTATCATAACAGCGGAAAAAATACAAGATTAATCTTCATGTTCACAGGAATTTACTTCTCTTTTTGTTACTGTTCACTAAGCGATATCCGTGAACCGCATATACAGGAATTCTTTTTGAATGATGGGAAAAGCCTTAGTAAAATACATGCGGCAACATCCATGCTTGAGAAGGGTATACAGATACCTGTAATCTCAAAAACACTTGGGCATACTGCCCCGGATTCCATCAATCCCTACCTTCATACTGATTTTGTTCATTTAAAGGACTGCTCCATCAGTATTGAAAATATCTGGTAAGTGAGGAGGTGTTTGCGCTGTGAAGGATTTCACTCTATAACCAAGTGAATTAATCATATCCAGATTATAGAAGGGCAGTTCCCTTGTTACCTGCCGGTTGCCCTCCATTCGAACCTGTCGGAATTCCCGACAGGTTGAAGACACATCCAATTCGTCTTCTTCATAGATATGGCCAATCTGCTCCACCATGTTGCTTCTGGATGTATGGAACATCTCCGCCATCTGTTACTGTGTCAGCCAAACTGTCTCGTCTACAAACCGGCATTCTACTTTTGTGAGTCCATCCTCTGCCATTTGCGCCAATGTCGGTATGGACATATTGGTCATAGATGATGCGGATTGCCTCAGCTTCTTCCTCGTTGATAATCAGTTTCCCATCCAGCAACTGATACCCATAGGGAGCAAAGCCACCGTTCCTGCGACCTTCTCTTGCGTTCTGGATACGGCCTTCCATCGTTTGGAAACGAATATTTTCCTGTTCAATCTCCGCCACAGCAGACAGGACAGAAATCATCAATTTGCCTGCGTCTTTGGAAGAATCAATGCCATCCTCCACGCACACCAGATTGACGCCGAAGTCCTGCATGACCTGAAGGGAAAAAAGCATGTCCGCCGCAGTTGTTGCAAAATTTGCAACAACTGAATGGCGCACAAGTTCATCTTCCGAAAAAATATTCTTGATATGCCTTGAAATCGTGGATTTATCCCGCTGAAACAGTTCGCCCATCTATCCATTGACAGCCATACCGTATCACCATCAAAGGTGGTTTCGATTTTTGCCAATCCATCTTCTGTTGTATAAATAATTATATCTGACTTTTTGTTTGGCGCATCGCTACCGTTCATATTGTTCACCTCATCAACCTTATGTATCTCAGTTCAAGAAGGTTGTTTCCCTTCTTGAACTGAGTTTGGACATTTTTTGCACGATTATTATATCCTGCAGATTTTCTGTCTGCAACACATGGTTCGATTATTTTTTCTGACATGCTGACATCATGTTACTGTTCACTGGTCAGCTTGACTCAAATTAGCCGATGGTATGTACTGGATTGCAGTAGAAACCATCGGCATTCTTTATCCAAAGACCTGGGATACCTGGGCAAACAGGTTTGCTCTCTCTTCCTGGTGCATCATAACCAGCATGCTCATGCATTCGCACAAATGCCCGATCCTCTCGAAGCTTCGGAATGACACTGCCTTGCGCAGATACAGGTTATATCCATCTTTATAATAATCGCTGGCCGGAATGTATTCGTATTCCTCCTTCGCCTTATTCAGGATTTCCCGGTACTCCTTCTTTAGAATTTGGGTGGCAGATGGGTGGCAAACTACCCACTTCTGCATACCCGGATTCCTTGTAATTCCTTATTTTTCAAGCCTCAGTGAGCAGACCGTCTCATTTTGTGTATCATTGTCCAAACTTAATGCAAACTCTTTTTCTATAATCGGCAACTTAAATTCTATGGATTTCAGCCACTGACCATTCTCTTTGCGTTCTTCGTAAATCTGCACATTATCCACTAACTGCGACAAGAACTCCCGTTTCTCAGCTTCGTTCATTTGAGCATACAATTTATCAAAGAAAATGAGTGCCTTGTAAATGTTATCACCTGTAATCTTATCTGCCAGCAGAGAGCGTTTCTTAGCCTTTGCAGATACCAGCAATTCCTCTGCTTCATCTATTTTATCATAAGTCTTGTACAAATGGTTCTCTAAATCTGTTTTTCTTCGCTGATAATGCTTATCCTCATAATCAAGAGAATCCATATCTGATAAAATAGTATCTTTATTATGATATAGCTTTCTTAATTATATTTTATGATTTTCTATTTCCTGATCTAATGCACTAGTATCTACTTCCATATTTATTTTGTTGCGGATTAAATCCGAAAATTTAGGATTGCTAACCAGTTTACTAATCACCTCTGCAACAGAAGCATCCAGCATTTCTTCATGCACCTGTTTTTTGTAATCACACTTATGACCTCTAGTACATCGTTGCACTAATTCCCGAGTAACTAGCACTCGCTATCCGCGCCATCTGCACGCCTGCGAAGCTAGCCGTAGGCCCCACTACGCCGTCGCTTCGCAGACGCACAGCTGACACGAATATCAAGCACTATTTACTTCGAGATTAATGCAACGATGTACTGGCTGCCATGGAAGCCACCACGTCCTCCACCACCTGACGGTCCAGGAAGGGATAGCGGACCCCTTCAATCTCCTGGTAATCCTCATGGCCTTTTCCCACCACAGCCACCATGTCGCCGGGCTGGGCGTGGGTAATGCTGTAGGCAATGGCCTCCCGCCGGTCCGGGATCTCTATAAAGGCCCCGCCGGTCTTTTCCATGCTGCCCCGGATGTCGGCAATAATGTCCTCCACCTTCTCAAACCGGGAATTGTCCGCCGTAATGATGGAAAGATCCGCCAGCTTCCCGGCAATCTCCCCCATGGAGTAGCGCCGGTCCTTGGACCGGTTGCCGCCGCAGCCGAAGACACACACCAGCCGCCTGGGGTGATACTCCCGCAGGGTCTTAAGAAGGCTTTCCAGGCTGACCGCATTGTGGGCATAATCCACAATGACGCAGCAGGTTTCCGAGGTGTGGACCACCTCCATCCGGCCATTGATCCGGATGTGCTCCAGGGCATGCTGCACCCTGCTTTCCGGGACTCCGGCTTTCAGGCACACCACAGCCGCAGCCAGGGCATTGTACACATTGAACCGGCCTGCCACGCTGACCCGGACAGGAATCCGGATGTCCCTCTCCGGGCTGCTCCGGGAAAGCGGCTCTGCCCCCTGCCCCCTGCCCGGTCCAGGCACCTGCCCTGTCTCCCCCGGACTGCCGGCTTCCGTGTTCTTCACCGTAAATTCAATCCCCACAAAGTCCGGCTCCGACACATAGCGGATCTCCTCCGCCTGCCAGTCTGCCGGACGTTCCAGGCCGAAGCCCTCCCACCGGCAGGGGATTTCCCTGGTAATCTCTTCCATATGGGCATCGTCCACATTGACCAGGCCAAAGCGGCACTGGGTGAAGATCCGGGTCTTGCAGTACAGATATTCCTCAAAGCTTTCATGCTCATCCGGCCCGATATGGTCCGGGGAAATGTTGGTGAACAGTGCATAATCATACACGATTCCGTCCACGCGGTGCATCTTAAAGGCCTGGGAGGACACCTCCATGACACAGCACTCACAGCCCTCTTCCACCATTCTGGCAAAATACCTGTGAAGATCATAGGATTCCGGTGTGGTGTTCATGGTAGGATAACGGTCCTGGCCGATAAACACCCCGTTGGTACCGATCATTCCCGTCTTCTTTCCTGCGGTCTCCAGAACGGTGCGGATCATGTGGGTGGTGGTGGTCTTTCCCTTGGTTCCCGTGACGCCGATCATGGTCAGCTTCCTGGACGGATGTCCGAACCTGGCCGCGGAAAGCAGGGCCAGGGCCCGCCTTCCGTTGTCCGTAAGCAGGACCGTCACATCCTCCGGCACCTCCACCGGATGCTCCACCACCAGCACCTTAACCCCGGCCTTCAGCACCTGGGGGATGAACTTATGGGAGTCCACACGGGACCCTGCCATGCACACAAACACCGCCCCGGGAGCTGCCTTTCTCGAATCATACAGAACTTCCTCTGCTTCCACTTCCAGGCTTCCCTGCACCAGCGTGCAGGAAAGCCCCTCCAGCCAATCCTTTAACATAGGAGCGTTTTCCTTTCTGGCAAATGCCGCAGCTGCAGCCGGTTACGGCCGCTGGCCACTGCCCTAAAAGAGTCCGGTGATCATCCCGTCCTCATTGACGTCAATACTCTCTGCCGCAGGCTTTTTGGGAAGTCCCGGCATGGTCATAATGGCGCCGGTTAAGGCAACCACGAATCCGGCTCCCGCAGACACATACACATCCCGGACACTGACCGTAAAGCCCTGGGGACGGCCCAGCTTTGTCTGGTCGTCGGACAGGGAATACTGGGTCTTGGCCATACATACCGGCAGGTTCCCAAAGCCCATGGCCTCGATCCTGGCCAGGGCCTTCTCCGCCGCCGGTGCAAAGGCCACCCCGTCCGCACCGTAGATTTCCCTGGCAATGGTGCCAACCTTGTCTGCAAGCCCCATCTCATCGGGATAGATGGGATGGTAATGGCTCTCCTTATTCTCCAGGGTGTCAAGGACCTTCCTGGCCAGGGCTTCTCCGCCTTCTCCGCCCCGGGCCCAGACCTCTGACAAGGCGAACTCACATCCCCGCTCTTCACAGAAGCTGCGGATAAATTCATACTCTGCCTGGGTGTCGCTGGTGAAAGAATTTAAAGTCACCACCACCGGTACCCCGAACTTCTGGATATTCTCAATGTGCTTTTCCAGGTTGACAATGCCCTTCTTTAAGGCCTCCAGATTCTCCTGGCCTAAGTCTGCTTTTGCCACGCCTCCATTGTACTTTAAGGCGCGGACCGTGGCCACCAGCACCACTGCGTCCGGTTTCAGCCCTGCCATCCGGCACTTGATATCCAGGAACTTCTCGGCCCCAAGATCCGCCCCGAAGCCTGCCTCCGTCACCACAATGTCCGCCAGCTTCAGCGCCGTCCGTGTGGCACGGACACTGTTGCAGCCGTGGGCAATGTTGGCAAAGGGACCGCCGTGGACCAGTGCTCCCGTGTGCTCTAAGGTCTGGATCATGTTGGGCTTGATGGCATCCTTTAAAAGGGCTGCCATGGACCCTACCGCCCCAAGCTGGGCTGCGGTCACCGGCTCCCCGGCAAAGCTGTAGGCCACGATGATCCGTCCCAGCCGCTCCTTGAGATCCTTCATATCCTCTGCCAGACACAGAATGGCCATGATCTCCGAGGCCACGGTGATGACGAAATGATCCTCCCGGACCATGCCGTCGGCCTTGGCTCCAAGGCCCACCACCACATTGCGCAGAACCCGGTCATTCATGTCCAGGCACCGTTTCCACAGCACCTGGCGGGGATCGATCTGGAGGGCATTTCCCTGCTGGATATGGTTATCCAGAAGGGCTGCCAGCAGGTTGTTGGCCGAGGTAATGGCATGGAAATCCCCGGTAAAGTGCAGATTCAGATCCTCCATAGGCACCACCTGGGCATAACCGCCTCCCGCTGCCCCGCCTTTGATGCCGAAGCACGGCCCCAGGGACGGCTCCCTGAGAGCCAGCAGGGTCTTTTTCCCAAGAAGGCTTAAAGCATCTGCCAGGCCGATGCTGGTGGTGGTCTTGCCCTCTCCCGCAGGCGTCGGATTGATGGCGGTCACCAGCACCAGCTTCCCGTCCGGCCGTTCCTTCACCTTCTGCCACAGTTCATCGGACAGCTTGGTCTTGTACTTTCCGTACAGCTCCAGGTCATCCTCTTCAATTCCGTAAGCTGCCGCCACATCCTTCATGTGCCACAGTTTCGCCTCCTGGGCAATCTGAATATCTGTTTTCATCTGTGCATCTCCTCCTTCTTACAGTCCTTACAATTCTTCCAGCAGTTCCTCAAACTCCTCCATGGTCATAAGAATCCGCCTGGGCTTTGTGCCTTCCTCCGGTCCTACCACCCCGGCCTCGGACAGCTGGTCCATGATCCGGGCCGCCCGGTTAAAGCCGATCTTGAACATCCGCTGGAGCATGCCGATGGATGCCTTTTCCTTCTCTATAATAAATCTTCCTGCCTGGACGAAATACTCGTCCCGCCCGTCTCCTGCCTCCGGCTGGGCCACGGCAGGGGCCGCGCTCATCTGCCGTTCCACCTCCGGGCTGTAGGTGGCCGTCAGACCCTGTTCCGTCAAAAATTCCACCACGGCCTGGACCTCCTGGTCCGACACAAAGGCTCCCTGGACCCGCCGGGGCTTGGGATAGCCTGCCGGATAAAACAGCATGTCGCCCTTGCCCAGAAGCTTTTCCGCACCGTTCATGTCAATAATGGTCCGGGAATCCACACCCGAGGACACGGCAAAGGCCACCCGGGAGGGAATGTTGGCCTTGATCAGTCCTGTAATGACATTGACCGAAGGCCGCTGGGTGGCGATCACCAGGTGAATACCTGCTGCCCGTGCCAGCTGTGCCAGACGGCAGATGGCATCCTCCACCTCCCCGGCCGCCACCATCATCAGATCTGCCAGCTCATCCACAATGATCACGATCTGGGGCAGTTTTTTAGGCTTCTTGGCCGGATCCACGTCATCTCCCATGGCCTCGATCCTGGCATTGTAGCCCTTGACCTCCCGGACATTGCACTCGGCAAATTTCTTGTACCGGTCCATCATCTCCGCCACGGCCCAGTTTAAGGCTCCGGAAGCCTTCTTGGGATCAGTGACCACCGGAATCAGCAGGTGGGGAATTCCGTTGTAGATACTTAACTCAACCACCTTGGGGTCCACCATGATCAGCTTCACATCCTCCGGGTCTGCCTTATAGATGATGCTCATGATCAGGGTATTGATACACACGGATTTTCCGGAGCCTGTGGCTCCCGCAATCAGCAGATGGGGCATCTTGGCAATATCCGTCACCACCACCTGGCCCCCGATGTCCTTGCCTACGGCAAAGGCCAGGTTGGAACCGCTTTGCTGGAAACTGTCCGACTCAAACAGATCCCTGAGATAGACCGTGGTGTTCTCCTTGTTGGGCACCTCGATTCCCACCGCCGATTTGCCGGGAATCGGCGCCTCAATGCGGATATCCTCTGCCGCAAGACTCAGCTTGATGTCATCGGCCAGACCCACGATCCGGCTGACCTTCACCCCCTGCTCCGGGTGCAGCTCATACCGGGTCACCGAGGGGCCGCAGCTGATGTTGGTAACCGTAACCCCCACGCCAAAGTCCCGCAGGGTCTGCTGGAGCTTGATGGCCGTCTCCCGGTATTCCCGGTCCGACTGGGCTCCGGCATTGCGGTTTCCCTTTTTCAGAAGCTCCAGGGAGGGGAACACATACTCCTTCCTGGGCTCTTCCTCCTTCTCCAGAATCTGCTGCTGGACACTGGCCTCCCCTTCCTCTGCCGCCTCCTGCCTGCGCTTCTCGATCCGTTTCTGAAGCATCTCGGTGTCGGTCTCAATGATCTTGCCGGTGGCCGTCACCACCCGTCTGGGCTCCTCCGGGATGGAGAAGGTATCCGGGATTCCTGCCGGCTCTTTGTCGTAGAAGTCATGGTCCTCCTCATCTTCCATCACGGAGATACTGCCCGCCGGCCCCGGTTCTGCCCTGGATATGCCGCCGTCCCCTTCCGGCCCGCCCGTGGCTGGTTCCGGCATGTAAGGGGACAGATTCAGAATATCCCCGGCTCCCCTTCCCGGACGGCCGTAATCCCTGCCGCCCTGATCCTCCGGCCCGGGCTCCCGGGAAGGCATCCAGCCGGACTCGTCTTCCATGGCTTTCAGCCGGTCATCCTCAGGCTCATGCTGCCGGGAGGCCATACGGATGGGAATCTCCGGTCCCGCATCACGGACCAGGTCTGTCCCGGCCCTCCAGTCTCCCGGTGCCACCGGAATCCGGAATCCGTCTTCTTCCTCTTCATCCGGGTCCAGAAACCGGCTTACCGGAGCCGTCCGGTCACGGTCCCTGTGGAAATCGTCCCCATAGTCTCCATAGCCGCGGATTCCCGACGCCACCAGCCGCTGGGCCGACGCTGCCAGGGCCTCCGGGTCATCGGCGTCAAAGGGAACCGTGTCTTCCCCGTCTTCCCCATCATATTCAAAGGACGGTGAAATGGTTCCGGTAAACACATCTGCCGGTCCCAGCTCCGGCGTTCCTCCCGGCCCTTCCCCGGTATCCGTCTCCGGATACTCCTGGTCCGGGTATTCCCCATCCGGATACCCATTGTCCGGATACCCTTCCTCCGGGTATCCTCCGTCTATGTAATCTTCCTCATACCCGTCGGCCCAGGATTCCTCAACAGGCACCCCTGCTGACAAGTCCGTGGAGCTTAAGTTCACTCCCCGCACCCGTTCCTCCCGCAGGCGCCGCCGTTCATCCTGGCGCTGGGCATGCTGTTCCTTTCTCCGGTCCATGTCCTCCCTGGCATACTGGTAAGCCGCGTCGGAACGCTTCTTTACCGCCTTCACCAGGGACCGTTCGGTGATGCACACGGCACTGATGAGAAATCCCGCCAGCTCCACCAGAAAGGCGCCGATGCCTCCCAGCACCGAAGAGATTCCTCCGTAGACCAGACCGCCGGCCAGACCGCCGCCATGGCCCTCCGGGGCGGACAGATGGTAGTACTCCAGCAGTCCGGCTCCCTCTGCCGGCTTTGTCCCGAAAAACTGCTGGAGAAACCCGCAGACCATAAGGAAGGCCACCACTCCGGCTGCCAGCTTGCCCATGGCCGCAGGATTCCCACGGTTGGACACATAAAAAGCCGTTCCCACAAACAGCAGCAGCGGCACCAGATATCCCATAAAGCCAAATAATCCCAGCTGTACCCCCCGCAAATAATCTCCGGCAATGCCGCACAGATGGAAATTACTCAAAAATAACAGCACTGCCAGGGCAAAGGACAGGATAATCGCCGCTTCCGTATAGAGAAACCCTTCCTCCTGGGGCAGGGGCTCCTGTACCTGACCGGATCTTGCCTTTCCGGTCCCCCTGGTTCCGGTTCCCGTTGTCCTGCTGCCTGCTCCGGCTGTCCTGCTGCCGGTTCTGGTTCCCCTGCCGTCGGTCCCGGCGGTCCTGGACCTGGTTCCCTTCTGGTCTGTCCCCGCTGTCCTGCCGCCGGTTTCCGTTGTCTTTCGCCTGCTCGATGTTGCCACGAATATCTGCCTCCTCTTTTCCAATGAGGATAGTATACAAAAAATTCCCATGAAATGCAACTCTCAATCTTTTTCCCGCTCTTCAATCGTAACAGTTCAGACGGGGCATCTTCTTGCCCCCGAAAAACATCGGGGACAAGAAGCATCGGGCGTTAGCCCGATACCAAATCTTGTGAGAAAGCGCTTATGCAAACAAAAGCGAGTTTGCAACACACTTTCTCACAAGATTTGCTGCCCGTCTGAACTGTTACCAGTAATACTGTAACAGCAGCCTTACTTCCTCCCCCTGGCCAGCTCAATGGCTTCCTTCCCGGTCACATGCTCTATGGTAAATTCCAGCATGCACAAGGCATTCCAGGTCTTGTCAATCTCCTGCCGGCGTCCGGCTTCGCTGACGTCCGGGGAGTACTTTTCCGCCAGGATTTCTATTGCCCTGCGCATTTCCGCTTCATCCTCCAGAATCCGGATTCTGCCAAAGGCAATGACACTGCGGAAATAGGTGGTATACTCTTCCGGCATGATCCGGTCCTGGCTGATGACACAGAAGGAGGCCTTGTCCTGTTTCCGGATGGCATCCAGCTTGTGTCCGCTTCTGGCCCCATGGAAGTACAGCTTTTCGTCCGCGTACACATAACTGACCGGAACTGCGTAAGGGTAGTCCTCATCCCCGAGAAGGGCCAGGACACCGGAGGTTCCTTTCTTTAACAGTTCCAGGGTTTCTTCCATTGGCAGCATCTGCCGGTTTCTGCGCATTTCACGAAACATAAATATTCTCTCCTTTCATATGCCGGCCCCAGACCGGACTTTCACCAACAGAAAAGGGACTGCGAAAAATTGGTAACAGTTCACAGTCCCATCTTTCATTGTCCCGGCCCGGCAGGGGTCCGGAAATACGGTCCGTTCCGGTCCGTTTCTGGAGAAGCTTCTACAGAAGCTTCTCTACCTGACCCATCAGTGCCTGGCCCAGAGCCGCGGATTTGGCCTCCGCATCCTCCAGGGAAGTGCCCTTGATTCCGTAGTAGAACTTGATCTTGGGCTCGGTGCCGGAAGGACGGATGCACAGCCATGCATTGTCATTCATATCATAGTACAGCACATTGGAGGAAGGCAGTCCTGTGGGAGTCACGGCACCGGTGGCCATATCCTTCACTGTATCCAGCTTGTAATCCCTGGCGGACAGAACCTTGTATTCTCCGAAGCTCTCCGGCGTATTGCTGCGGAAATTCTCCATAATGGACTGGATCTTGGCCAGACCTTCAATGCCGGACAGACCGATGGACTTGACCGCGTCTTTGTAGTAGCCGTATTTCTCATACATGGCCACCATGGCATCCCACAGGGTCATGCCTTTGGTCTTGTAGTAGGCCGCTGCCTCGCAGAGGGCCACGCTGGCGGAAACCGCATCCTTGTCACGGGCATAGGTTCCGATGAGACAGCCATAGCTTTCCTCCAGGCCGAACATATAATGGCCTACGCCGGTGCGCTCCTCCTTCAGCACCTGCTGGCCGATCCACTTAAAGCCGGTGAGACACTCTACCAGCTTGCAGTTGTATGCCGCCGCAACCGCATCCACCAGGTTGGTGGTCACGATGGACTTAACCACCTCACCGTCAGCAGGAATGGTGCCTGCTGCTGCCTTCTGGCTCAGGACATACTCACACAGCAGGGAACCGGACATATTGCCGGTCAGGGGGATATAGTCGCCGGACTTCACGTCCTTCACGTATACGCCCAGACGGTCTGCATCCGGGTCTGTGGCCAGCACCAGGTCCGCGTCGATCTCCCTGGCCAGCTTAAGACCCAGGGCAAATGCCTCCGCAGCCTCCGGGTTGGGGTAGCTGACTGTGGGGAACTCGCCGTCCGGCAGCTCCTGCTCCGGAACCACATGGACATGCTGGAATCCGATTTCCTTTAATACCCGGCGCACCGGAATGTTGCCGGTACCGTGAAGGGGGGTGTAGACAATCTTAATCTGGTCCTGCATCCTGTCAATGGCATCCTGGTTCACCACCTGGGCCTTGACATTGGCTATGTATTTGTTATCAATCTCCGCGCCGATTACCTGGTAAAGGCCGGCAGCCTTGGCATCGGATGCGGTCATGGTCTTCACGGTGGACAGATCCTCAATGGCCAGAACCTCCTGGGTCACGCCTTTATCGTGAGGCGGGGTGAACTGTGCGCCATCCTCCCAGTATACCTTGTAGCCGTTGTACTCCGGCGGGTTGTGGCTGGCCGTTACATTGATCCCGGCGATACAGCCCAGCTCCCGGACAGCAAAGGAAAGCTCCGGGGTGGGACGCAGGGACTCAAACTTGTAGGCACGGATCCCGTTGGCGGCCAGGGTCCTGGCGGCCTCGTCGGCAAACTCCGGCGACATCCGGCGGGAATCATAGGCAATGGCAACCCCCTTGTCAGCGCCGCCCTGCTTAATAATATAGTTGGCCAGGCCCTGGGTGGCACGGCGTACCACATAGATGTTCATGCGGTTGATACCGGCGCCGATGATGCCCCGCAGGCCGGCGGTACCGAACTCCAGATCCATGTAGAAACGCTCCTTGATCTCGTTCTCATTCCCTTCAATGGCCTTCAGCTCTGCCTTGGTGGCATCGTCAAAATAAGGGTTGGACAGCCACTCCTGGTAAATCTTCATATAGTCCTTCATAATGAAAAATACTCCCTCCTGTAAAAGTTTCTGACGCTTATAACCATTCAGACGGCGGCTTCCTGTCCCTAGTACATCGTTGCACTAATTCCCGAGTAACTAGCACTCGCTATCCGCGCCATCTGCACGCCTGCGAAGCTAGCCGTAGGCCCCACTACGCCGTCGCTTCGCAGACGCACAGCTGACACGAATATCAAGCACTATTTACTTCGGGATTAGTGCAGCGATGTACTAGCTTTTTCTGTATCCAGACGACTAAACTTTATCATGCTGTTTCCTTCTATGCTCAATTTCTTCAAACGCACACTTTGCTTCCCTGGCCAGATCTCCCGGGATCTGTTTCATTTCCATCTGAATCCTTGCCCGTTCAGCCCGCTCTTCGTCGGTGGGGCGGTCCGTATTCACCAGAGTCCGGTACCGCTCCAATCTTTGAAGAAGCTGTTCTGAGTAAGAAGCCTGTTCAAAATATCCTTCCACGATCCCCTCTGCGGAATATCCTGACAGATTCTCCATACGAATGTGGTTCTCCAGATCGAATATGACACAATCCTCAATAGAGTTTAAAATATAAGGAGAGTGGGTGGCCACAATAAACTGGATTCTCGGGAAAAATTCTGTCAGAAACGGCAGTATTTTCCTTTGAAGACTGATATGCAGATGGGTCTCCAGCTCATCAATCAGGACCACACCCTCCACATCATAGGAGCTGAGAATTCCCTCCTTCAGCCAGTTCTGCTCCATCCGCAGGATCAGGTCCGCCACAATCTGAATGGCAGCCGAATACCCATCTGACAACTGGTCAAAACCAAATGGCTTTCTTCCCTCTTCTATAATTTGAAAATCGTATTTCTTATAATCATATTTTAGCTGTAAAGTTTCATCATCCAGCAGAACCCGCAAAGCCCCGGCAAAACGTTCAAACCACTGGTCCAGCAGCTGCACCGTCTCCATGTCCCCTTCATTTCTGGCATAGGCCTGCTGGGTCTTCAAATGTACCAGATATTTCAGCAACACATCTCCCGGGCCGAAATATACAGAATAGCCTTTCTCCAGTACAACCTCTTCCGGCCCCTTCTGCCTGCTGATGGCGGTCTTCCGGTCCGCACGGTAAAAGGCTGTCAAAAATTCTCCTTCTTTACAAAGCCTGTGAATTTCTTTTTCTTCATTAAATATGATCTTAAGCCCATCACCATATTTATTTAAATACGCCAGATAGCTTTGAATTCTTCTGGTCTGTCCCCCGGCCCTGCCATTTTCACACAGATGCCGTGCCAGTGCCCGCAGGACCGTGGTCTTCCCGGAACCATTTTTCCCGGTTAATAACAGGTTTGTGCGTTTTTCGGGATTCAGTTCAATACGGATATCCGACAAATGAAGCAATTCCCCGATCCGAAGCTCTGTTATAAAATGCTCCATACCTACATCCCCTTTCCCCCTGACACCCCAAACACTTCATACTGCCTGCCCGGCCCTCCGCACACCGGGCAGCGGTCAGGCACCTTCTCCCCGGTCATCACATACCCGCAGATGGGGCAGACATAGATTTCCGGCACCGCAAATGCCTCCATATCCGATGCCTGCCTCAGCAGGGCCCCGTGCTCCTTCTCCGCCGCGGCGGCTCCCACATAAGCCTGCTCCGCCAGAGGACTGTTGTGTTCCCTGGCATAGGAAGCCAGCATTTTGTAGAGATGCTGGTATTCAAACTCTTCCCCAGGCACATAGGTGCCCACGGATTCGGCAAAGGCAGCCGGACGCTCCAGAACCGAATAGAAATTCCTGGCATGGTAATACTCGGAAGCTGCCAGGGCCCGGAACAGACCAGCGATCCGGGGCAGGCCCCTGCGCTCCGCACGGTCCGCAAACATCAGGTATTTGAAATGGGCCATCAGCTCCCCCTCTACGGTCTCCTTAAGCTTCTGGTTTAAGACCTGATCCTCCCGCTCCCGGCCATAGCAGTCCTCATCCAGGTCCTGAATCCGGTATCTTAACTCCCCCTGCTCCAGGTAGAAATGGACAATGTGGTGCTCCACATCCCAGGCCCGGATATCCTCCGACACATCCTCGATCATGGCTCCGCCTCCGCCGGTACAGATCAGGGGAATCCCGTCTGTCTGGTCCACAAACCGGGAGTGTACATGGCCGCAGAGCAGGTATTTCACCTTCTCCCTCCAGGGCCTGTACGCCTCCTGCAGCCTGGCAAATTCTTCTCCGGATACACTGTTCTGGATGAAATGATTGGGCACCGGAATATGGAAGGCAATGATCACCTGCCGGACCTCCTCCATGGACAGCACCTGGGACAGAAGGGCAAGCCCTTCCTCCTCAAAGGTCCTGGCCGCATTGTCCAGCACCACTACCGCGAAAGACTCGGCCAGCAGTGCATAATTCTTCCGTCCGAAATAATCCGTGTAATCTCCTGTATCATGATTCCCCCGGAGGGAATACACGTCGTTTCCGGCCAGGGCTTCGGTCATGTCCCGGAATACCTGGTAATAATGTCTGGTTCCTGCCGGCACCAGATCCCCCACAATCAGGGTCATGTCATCCTGGCTGCATGCTTCCAGGGCCCCTGCATACACCTTCATATTGTAAGTACCAAGACCCTCACAGCCAGGGTCACCGATGACGCCCATGGTCTTCACACCTGCCAGCCGGACCACCGGCTCTGTTACCTTGATCATTCTCATATTTTCCTCCCTTTAGCTGCCCAGGACTTCCCGCAGCTCCTCAAAGCTCATCTCCGGTTCCATATACACATATCCGCCTGCATCATAGGTGGCGCACTGTTCCTCCGTAGCCACTGCACCGTCGATATAACTGATCCCATACGATCCTATGGAATCTTCCTCCTCAGGGTCCAGGATTCCGTTGCCATTGGCATCATCAAAGTTAATAAACGTAATCCGGGCAACCGGCTCCAGGGAATGTCCCTGGCCGGCTTTCATATAGGTGGTATACAGAATCGCCCCGGCGAAGTCTGTATTGTAATTTCTGAGACTGTTCTTTCCCGGGGAATATTCATATCCGGTATTTCCCATGGCCCCATAGGACCACTGGTCCATCAGGGTGTAGACGGTTCCCTGGCTGTAGGTATACAGACTGATGCTTCCGTCGGTTCCGGCCATCAGCTCCAGGACCCCGTCCCCGTCAAAATCAATCAGATCATACCGGAAGTTTCCGTCAGATTCCACTTCACACAGTCTGGCCACGGTCTCATAGGCCTCCTGCCATCCTGCAAATGCTCCGTTCTTCTTCCCCCAGGAAAGGTAGATCCGGATCTGGGAAACGGTCAGCGGCTCCACCTGGGCAGATACCTTGTCCGACAGCCTGTCCCGGACATAAAAATACGGCTCCTGCCCATATGCACCTTCCGGCACTTCCCCATAATAAATGGCGGCCAGCTTTCTGCCTCCATAGGTGGCAACCGTGAGAATGTCCGTATTCCCGTCATAATTGATATCGTAAAACGATACTGCATCCAGGCTTTCAAAATCCTCCAGGTTCACACCCTCCGGCACGTAAGCCGGAAAATCTGTCAGAATCTGCCCGTCCCGGACAATCTGCATGTGAAGCTCCTGCCCCGGCTCCCCAGGCCCATAGGGAACGAACCAGACCGGTCCGTCATACTGGCTCAGCTCCACCTGAAAGGTCTGTCCGGCAATACAGTCCTTCCCAAACCGGTCCTTTAAGGCATTTTCCGCTTCCAAATGGCCAGAGTCTCCGGCTCCGCCTGCATTGTCCGGCTCCCCGGATACCCCGCCACCGGCTCCGGCTCCACCGTCCGCTTCCCCGGATGCCCCGCTACCGGGTCTATCTGTCCCGGCAGCCCCGGCTCCATCTGCACTTCCAGATCCATTTCCGGCTCCCCCGGCTTCCGGCTCCAGGACAATCGTCACCTGGGCACCGGCATCCTTCCCGGCGTCCGCTTCCGGCTCCAGAACCGCAGGCTTGTCCCCTTCCGGCTCCGCCTTTTTGCCGCATGCCGCCAGCATCCCTGCGGCCAGCACCAGCATAACTCCCAGCCGGAGTTTTCTAACATATGACGGTTCCCGTTTCCCCTCAACGGTTACTCCGGACCTACAGCCATGTTTCCCAGTCATAAAACACCTCTCCCTCCATCGCAATCACGTATTCCATGGGCACCGCCGTCCCATCCTCCATCACCAGGGTCCGCTTCCAGGTATCCACCTTCCGCACTCTCCCGGACACCGACATATAGGCCCCTCCTTCCTTCCGCTGGTCCGGCCGGAAGAAGGTAACCGTCACCTCCGGCTGCTCTTCCATATGCTCCAGCAGCACAGACAGCTTCCCGTCCAGACATTCCCGGCTGTCCTCCTCCGGCCGGACAAACTCTTCCGTAAGCCTTGCTGTCTCCCGGATCGCTGCCCCATGTCCGGTCAAAGCCGCAAAAGGGGCAAACTGGGCGGCCCGGTCCCACAGGGACATCTGGGGATGGGTTTTGGACACGGGATGAGGCAGATCAATAATGTCGTCATAGCGGTGGTATTCTTCTTTATTTCTTCTGGTCATGACCTTTCCCTTTCTCTCTGTCCGGTTCATCCTGGCCCATATTTCACGCCTTATGCCCTCCGATCTGCTGGTTCCGCTCCCTGGCCGTGGCTCCCTCCTCCAGGTTCATTCCCTTGAGAATGGCATTTTTGCCGAACTTTTTCTTGATCTCCAGCATGGCATTCTGCAGCTTCCGCTCCCGCTCCAGCTCCTGGGCTTCCTCCCTGCGGGCTTTCTCCAGGGCCTCATAATCCGTGAACAGATTCATCTGCTCCATCTTTTCCTCCCGGACCAGGGAATCCTCCTCTGCCAGCCTGCAGGCCGTCACATAGAGCCGCCTTACCAGCAGGTCCCTGGACACAATCCGGTCATAGAGCTTTACCACTGCCTCTGTTACCAGCCGGGCAGAGGAAGTGGGACTGTCCAGATTGACGGTTCCGTGGGCGTGCTTTGGCACCTTCCGGCCATAGCGGTCCGTGGTTACCGCCCCCTGGTACTTTCTGCGGAGCTTTGGGTCTGTCAGATTCTCCATGTCATAGCCCACAGTCAGCACAACCTGGTCCGTCACCAGATGCCGGTCCACCAGATCCAGGGCCAGGGCATCCGCCATTTCCCGGACCACCAGCCTGGCTTTGTCAAAGGGGTAGGGGCTGTGGAGTACCTGGCCGGAGCCGATGCTGCTGGATTCCGGCTTATAGGCCCTGACGTCGGCCATCCGGCAGGGCTCCCATCCCCAGGCATGGTCCACCAGAAGCTCCGCATTGATGCCGAACATCCGGTAAAGCAGGTCCTCATTGTGAAAATCATGACTTCCTCCCAGGGAGCACCGGGCAATATCCCCCATGGTAAACAGGCCCTGCTCTTCCAGCTTCCTGGCATACCCGGGGCCTACCCGCCAGAAGTCGGTCAGGGGCCGGTGGCTCCACAGAAGGCGCCGGTAAGACATTTCGTCCAGCTTTGCAATCCGGACTCCGTCTGCGTCCGGGGGAATATGCTTTGCCACAATATCCATGGCCACCTTGGCCAGGTACAGATTGGTGCCGATTCCGGCGGTGGCCGTGATACCGGTGGCAGAAAGGACTGCCTGGATCATTTTCCTGGTCAGCGCCCTGGCGGTGAGACCGTAGGTATCCAGATAATCCGTCACATCCATGAGAACCTCGTCAATGGAATACACGTGGATATCCTCCGGCGCGATAAACTCCAGATAGACCTGGTAGATCCGGGTACTCCACTCCATGTAATGGGCCATACGGGGCACCACTGCCAGATAGTCAATGGCCAGGGCCGGACTGGCTTCCAGCTCCCTGGCATCTGTGGATGAGCCGGAAAACTGCCCTCCAGGCGCACGCTTCCTGCGCTGGCGGTTGGCTTCCTCCACCTTCTGGATCACCTCAAAGAGCCTGGCCCGTCCGGAAATCCCCAGAGCCTTCAGGGAAGGGCTGACTGCCAGACAGATGGTCTTCTCGGTCCGGCTCCTGTCCGCCACCACCAGGTTGGTGGTCAGCGGGTCCAGATGGCGCTCCACACACTCCACAGAGGCGTAAAAGGATTTTAAATCAATGGCAACATAGGTCCGCTTCTTTTCCTCCATGTTCCCTCCTTTTGATGCTGTAGTGTTAGTATACTATGTCCTGATTTCAGGCGCAAGAGAGGGACCCCTGTTTTTGTCCAGTTTTCCACATCGGGCGAACGCCCGATGCTTCTTGTCCGGCATAGCCGGACAAGAAGATGCCCCCCGTGAACCGTAGCCGATATATTTTAGTCTTACATAGTGGGGGAATATTATGAAAACACAGACAGACACCAACAGCCGGATCATCAACGGCATTGCCCTGGGCTTCTCCCTGGCGTGCCTTCTTTCTGCCTGGGCTGCGGCTTACTATACCGGGGAATGGGGCCATGTCTTTATGGACTGGTACCGGATTATGATCTCTCCCTGCCCTCTGGTCACGGATTATTTTGCCCTGGGAGGCCTTTCCAGCGCCATGCTCAACGCAGGGGCCTGCGGCATGGTCTGTTTTTTCTTTATGACAGGACTTGGGGGACAGTCCCGGGCCAATACCATGGCCGGGTATTTCCTGGTGGTGGCACACTGTTTTTACGGACTGAATTTTCTCAATCTGTGGCCCTGCTTTCTGGCGCCTTTCCTTTATCTGAAATGGCACAGGCTGGACTTTAAAAAGAATCTGCACGTGTGTATGTTTGCCACCAGCTTCGGCCCTTTTATCAGCGAGCTTCTTTTCCGTTACACCCAGGGGGGCTTTGTCATGGGGGAGGTGCATCTGACGGTCTCCGGCCTGCTGCTGACTGCCGGTTTTACCCTGATGCTGGGATTCGTGGTCCCGGCTGTCCTGCCTGGGGTCCATGCGTGGCATAAGGGATACAATCTTTACAACGGCGGCCTGGCATTTGGTCTTCTGGGATTTTTCCTTTTTAATTTTCTGTACCAGACCATGGGCTTTCACAGCCACGGAAATGTCAACCGGGTCAATCCCATCTACACCCGGTTCGGCTACTCCTACTGGAGCTATGCCAACCTGTTCTTTATTCTGATCTTCCTGGCATGCCTGGCTGCCGGATGGTATCTCAACGGACGGACCTTCCGGGGCTACCGGCACATGTTAAAGGATACGGGATATTCCAGTGATTTTGCGGAAAAGTACGGAATGCCACTGTGTCTGGTAAATATTGCCTGCCATGGAGGGCTGTTCCTTCTGTACCTGAATCTGGCCATCCGGTTCACGGAGGGCGCCGGGTTTACCGGGCCTACGGTAGGGGTGGTGTTTGCCGCCCTGACCTTCACGGCCATGGGACAGCACCCGAAAAACGTGTGGCCCATTGTTTTGGGATACCAGGTACTGTATACCATGGTTTACGGGATCTGCTCCGCAACCGGGTCCGTGCTTCCCTGGTCTTTGTCCACCCAGGGTTATATCAACAGTGCGGCGTTTGCCACCGGCCTTTGTCCCATTGCAGGACGTTATGGGATTCGGGCCGGAATCGCAGCCGGGTTTATGTGCGCCTCCATGTGCACGGCTACCAGCGGGCTTCACGGAGGGCTGATTCTGTATAACGGGGGGCTGACCACCGGGATCACGGCCTTGATTCTGCTGCCGGTTCTGGAGCATTATATTCCTATGGCCAGGGAAGAGATGAAGGACCAGACTCTGGATATGCAGGGGATGATTACGTTGATTGGGAATATGTCGGGGAGGCAGAAGGGGGAGCGGTGATGTGGGCGGAATGTGGTTCAGGAAGTTACGCTCTGGTTTGAATTGTGCTCTTCTCTTTTTTCGGAAATTGTGGTATCATTTGTAACAGTATTTTTGATGCTTAACATAGTGTGGATGAAATGCATGGGAGTGTTGTGATATGGAAAATACGAAATCTGTCCGGAAAAGAAATGACCTGGTTCTGGCAGTGGTTTTGTTGCTGGTGGCGGCGGTTGGTGGTGGGGCTTTTTATTTTACCCATCGGGAGCCTGCTGTTCTGGCGGAGGTGACGGTGGATGGGCGGCTGGTGGAGACTCTGGATCTGGGGAAGGACCAGGAGGTGGTCGTGGACGGGGCCAGGGGGGGCACCAATAAGCTGGTTATTAAGGACGGTGAGATCTGGTGTGCTGAGGCTTCCTGCCCGGACAGTGTCTGTATCTACCAGGGCAAACAGTCCCGGGACGGAGATATGATCGTCTGTCTTCCGAATCTGTTGCTTGTGAAGATTGTGGGGGAGGAATAATGGCAACCGTTCAGCCAGGTCATCTTCCTGCTGGCTGCTGACAGAAAAGGTTCCTCCTGGATCTGCATGAATCTGCAAATCCAGGAGGAACCTTTTTGGTTACGGTTTACACCTGACCGGGTCATTTATTGAGAAAATCTTTGAACCCTTTCTTTTTGGGCTTTTCGCTGCCGTCTACGGTCTCTCCGCGCATTGCCGCGTCGAATTTCCGCAGGGCTTCTTTCTGGGTCTCGTTCATCCGCTCGGGTACCTGGACTACCAGGGTCACATGATGATCCCCTCTCAGGTTTCGGTTGCGCAGGGACGGAACGCCTTTGCCCTTTAACCGCACTGTGGTATGGGTCTGGGTGCCGGGACGGACCTCGTATTCCACCTCGCCGTCCACGGTCCGGATGCGGATGGTACCGCCTAAGGCTGCCGTGGCAAAGGATACCGGCACCGTAGAGTAGATGCTGGTGTCCTGGCGCTTGAAGATGGGATGCTGGGTTACCACAGCCTCCACCAGCAGGTCTCCCCGCTCGCCGCCGTTGCTTCCCGGTTCCCCGCCTCCGGCACAGCGGACACTCTGGCCGTTGTCAATTCCGGCGGGAATGGTTACCTTGAACTTCTTCTTCCGGGTCACATAGCCGGTGCCGTAGCAGTCGGGGCACTTCTCCCGGATAATCTTTCCCTTGCCCTTACAGTCGGGACAGGTGGTCACATTCTGTACCTGGCCGAAGAAGGACTGCTGGGTGTACATGATCTTGCCCTTGCCGTTACACTTGGAGCAGGTCTCCGGGGAGGTGCCTGCCTTGGCCCCGGTACCGTGGCACTTGCCGCACTCCTCCTTAAAGTTGATCTCAATCTCTTTCTCGCAGCCAAAGACCGCCTCCTCAAAGGTGATACGGATAGCGGTACGCACATTGGCCCCCCGCATGGGACCGTTGTACTGGCTGCTGCGGCTTCTGCCGCCTCCGAATATATCCCCGAAAATGTCGCCGAAAATGTCGCCCATGTCCGCGCCGTTGAAATCAAAGCCGCCAAATCCGCCTGCACCGCCTCCGGCACCGCCCTCAAAGGCAGCATGGCCAAACTGGTCATAGGTTCTGCGCTTCTCCGGGTCGCTTAAGACGCTGTAAGCCTCGGAGGCTTCCTTGAACTTCTTCTCCGCCTCCGTATCCCCCGGATTGCTGTCCGGGTGGTACTTTTTGGCAAGTACCCGGTAGGCTTTCTTGATGGCGGCGTCATCTGCATTCTTGGCAACACCCAGGACCTCATAATAATCTCTTTTGCTCTCTGCCATGACTCTGTCCTTTCCTAGAGTGGGGCCTGAAAATCCGGTTCCGGCCACCCAACTGTCCGGGAAATCCGGAATGGATTTACCCACACTCTATGACACCGAAACGGCTGTCGCAGCCTGGCGCCCCACTGCATGGCTTCCCATGCAGCGGTGTGCCAGTGGGGGCCGCCAACCGGAGCCGCCAGTATCTGCGCCAGCCTGTCGCTGTCTTAATTACACTTCCTTGAAATCACCGTCAATCACATCGCCGTCCGGGGAACCGCCCATATCCGGGCCTGCCTGGGGGCCTGCACCTGCTGCGCCGGCTGCCTGGGCTGCCTCATACACCTTGGCAAACAAAGCCTGGGCGCTGGTCATCAGTTTCTCCCTGCCGGCCTTGATGTCCTCCACCTGGGCGTCGGTCATCTGGTCAATGGGCGCACGGTTGATGGCTTCCTTCAGGGCATTTAAATCCGCTTCCACGGCTGCCTTGTCACTGGCATCAATCTTGTCGCCTACCTCTTCTAATGCCTTCTCGGTCTGGAATACCATGGAGTCGGCGTCATTTCTCGCTTCAATTCCCTCTTTCTTCTTCTTGTCCTGGGCCTCGAACTCGGCTGCTTCCTTTACCGCCTTCTCAATATCAGCCTCAGACATGTTGGAGCCGGAGGTAATGGTAATATGCTGCTCCTTGCCGGTTCCCAGATCCTTGGCGGATACGTTGACAATACCGTTGGCATCAATGTCAAAGGTTACCTCAATCTGGGGCACGCCGCGCCTTGCCGGCAGAATGCCGTCCAGACGGAACTGGCCCAGAGTCTTGTTGTCACGGGCAAACTCGCGCTCTCCCTGTACCACATGGATATCCACGGCAGTCTGGTTGTCTGCTGCGGTGGAGAATACCTGGCTCTTCTTGGTGGGGATGGTGGTGTTGCGCTCGATCAGCCTGGTAGCCACGCCGCCCATGGTCTCAATGGCCAGGGACAGGGGGGTCACATCCAGCAGAAGAATATCCCCGGCACCGGCATCTCCTGCCAGCTTGCCGCCCTGGATAGCGGCACCGATGGCCACACACTCATCCGGGTTCAGGGTCTTGCTGGGCTCCTTGCTGGTAAGCTGCTTCACCTTGTCCTGGGCTGCGATCATACGGGTGGAACCGCCTACCAGCAGGACCTTGCCCAGTTCGGTGGTGGTGACACCGCCGTCCCGAAGGGCATTCTGCACCGGAATCCCGGTCTTCTCCACCAGGTCGTGGGTCAGCTCGTCGAACTTGGCACGGGTCAGGTTGGTGTCCAGATGCTTGGGACCCTCGGAGGTAGCCGTAATAAAGGGCAGGTTAATATTGGTGGTGGTGGCAGTGGACAGCTCCTTCTTTGCCTTCTCGGCTGCCTCTTTCAGTCTCTGCATGGCCATCTTGTCACCGGACAGGTCCACGCCCTCTGCCTTCTTGAACTCGTCTACCAGCCACTGGCTGATCCGGTTGTCAAAATCATCGCCGCCCAGACGGGTATCGCCGTTGGTGGAAAGTACCTCGATCACCCCGTCGCCGATCTCGATCAGGGACACGTCAAAGGTGCCGCCCCCCAGATCGTATACCATAATCTTCTGCTCGCTTTCATTGTCCAGGCCGTAAGCCAGGGCTGCTGCCGTAGGCTCGTTGATGATACGTTTCACCTCCAGACCGGCGATCTTGCCTGCGTCCTTGGTGGCCTGGCGCTGTGCATCGTTGAAATAAGCCGGAACCGTGATCACGGCCTCGCTTACCTTCTCACCCAGATAAGCCTCTGCGTCGCTTTTCAGCTTCTGCAGGATCATGGCGGAAATCTCCTGGGGGGTGTAGCTCTTGCCGTCAATGGTCACCTTGTAGTCAGTGCCCATGTGGCGCTTGATGGATGCGATGGTCCGGTCCGCATTGGTAACGGCCTGGCGCTTGGCCGGCTCGCCTACCAGACGCTCGCCGGTCTTGGTAAATGCCACCACCGACGGTGTGGTCCGGGAACCCTCCTGGTTGGGGATTACCACCGGCTTGCCGCCTTCCATAACGGCCACACAGCTATTTGTAGTACCTAAGTCAATACCGATAATCTTACTCATAGTTTTCTCCTCCTGATATTGGGGCCGGCTCCCGGAATCCTCTTCTCCGGGCCTCGGTCCATGAAAAGCTTTGATTATGCTTTGTTTCCATTACATCTGTGTCCGGTTCCGGGGGACCGGTGATGATCCTGGGGATACCTGCCGGATCTGGTCCGGCGGCTCCGTCAGTTTGCAACCTGCACCATACTGTGGCGCACTACGGTGCCCCGGTACCTGTAACCTTTCTGAAGCTCCTGGGATATCTCATTCTCCCCGTAGGCATCGTCATCAATGTGCATCACCGCATTGTGAAGATTCGGGTCAAAGGGCTGCCCCACAGCCTCGATCGCTTCCACACCGGCATCTTCCAGTGTCTTCACGAACTGCTTATATATCATGGCCACCCCTTCGGCAAAGGACGAATCCTTCAAATCCTCCGGCACGGCCGCTAAGCCCCGCTCAAAATTGTCCAGCACCGGGAGAATCTTCTCGATCATATCCCTGGCGCCGATCTCATACATGGCGGACTTCTCCTTGTCGGTCCGCTTGCGGAAATTGTCAAATTCCGCCATCTGCCGTTTTAGCTTATCCTGCAGTTCCTCGATCTGGACATCCCTGGGGTCCCTGCGGGAGCCGGACTTGTTCCGGTTCTCTTCCTCTTCCCCCTCTGTCTCCTGCCCGGATTCCCCGGTACCGTCAGAATCCGGTTCCCGGGCGTCTGCCTCCCCGGTCCGGCTGGCTGCTTCCGCCTGGCCGCAGGTGCCCGGCTCTGCCCCGCTGCTTTCCGGCTGCTCTCCGGCTCCGGTCTCTTCTATATCAATCTGATCTTCCGTTCTGTTGTCCTGGCTCATTTCCATCACCTTTCTCGTTTTTATACGTGGCATCAAGCTGCTTCATCAGATTCTTCAAAGTGCTTAACACCTTCTCGTAGTCCATACGCTTGGGTCCGATGATCCCGATGGTGCCCCGGATTCCCTCCCCAAGCTCATAATTGGCCGTGACCACGCTGCAGTCCTTCATACTCTGGATGGGGGTCTCGTTGCCAATGTATACCTGGATTCCTGTGCTGTCCTCCCCGCCTGTGATCAGCTCCTGCAGCATCTCTTTCTTCTCCAGGGTACTGATCAGCTGGCTGGCTTTCTCGCCGTCGCTAAGCTCCGGATACTTGAAGATGTTGGTGGCGCCGCTGGTATAGATCTGCAGCTCCTCGTCCTCGGCCTGGATGGCCTCCGCCACCTCGCCCAGAACCAGGTCCACCACCTCCCGGTGGGCACCGGCCTTGTTCTTCAGCTGGCTGATAACCCCCAGATTGATCTCCTGGATGGTCAGGCCGTTGAGGCTGCTGTTTAAGAGAATGTTCAGGTTCAGAATCTCCTCCTGGCTGATCTCCTCCTGGACCGTAACCACCTTGTTGCGGATCAGGTTGCCCTCCACCACCGTCACTACCAGAAGCTTGTTCTCGGACATCTTCGACAGCTGGATGAACTTCAGCTTGTTCTGGTGGTACTGGGGGCCGCTGATCATGGCTGCATAGTTGGTATTGTTGGCCAGCATCTGTGCCAGACGCTTAAGCACCAGCTCCACCCGGTCCACCCGCTGGATCATCAGCTCCTTGACCTCGGTGACCTCCTGCTCCTTCTCCTGCATGATCTGGTCCACATAGAAACGGTATCCCTTGTCAGAGGGGATACGTCCCGCAGAGGTGTGGGGCTGGATAATGTAGCCCATCTCCTCCAGGTCTGACATCTCGTTGCGGATTGTGGCCGAACTCAGCTTTAAGTCCGTATACTTGGAAATGGTCCTGGAGCCAACCGGCTCCCCTGTCTCCAGATACGTCCTGATGATCGCTTTCAGTATGGTGACTTTTCTCTCATCCAGCTCCATAAGGCCTCCTCCGTTCTGGTTCTGTTAGCACTCGTTGATCAAGAGTGCTAACATCTCTGTGATTAATATACTTCAACAGGGTTTATTTGTCAATAGGGTTTTTAAGAAATAACAAAAAACCAGACATGGCTTCATGTCTGGCTTTTAAAATCCCTGCTGCATACAGGCTTCCTATGAATCCCCTGCTACGGTAAATACCTCCAGCATCTGCACTCCATGGGCAAATGCCTCCTCATGCTGCTGGTAATAAATATCAATCCAGTTGCCTACGATGCTGCTTCCGGTGTCCTCCACCGTGTAGACCGTGTCGCCGATCATCAGGCGGGTGCCTACCGGATAGAGGCTGATATCCGCGGATATGGTATGGCCTGCCCTGGGAACGGTCCCGGAATAGGTCAGGCCGCTGCTGCCGCTGACACACAGGTCGCAGGTGCAGTAGCCGGTGGTCTTAAAGACTCCCAGGGATTCTCCCCGGCCCGGTACCTGGCTGGCTTCCTGGTCTGCTTTCTTTCCTGCGACGCCCGGTCCTCCCTGCTCCATGGCGGCCCGCTCGGCCTCTGCCCTGGCTTCGGCTTCCCTGACGCCTTTTGCGGCAATCACACCGGACGTGTTCTGGGCGACTGCCTGGGTTTCCTGGGGTTGGGTCTCCTGAACCGTTGTCTTTCCGCCGGTCTTACTTTTTTTCCCCGCTGTCTTCACAGCGCTTGCTGTCTCTCCTGCTTCTTCCGCGGCTGCTGTGGTCCCGGGAGTTTCCTCCACAATGGCTCCCTCAATGCCCACGGTGTCCTTCTCTGTCTGGACGGATGCGGCTTCCATATCCATAACCGGCACCAGAACCTCTGCCCAGGCTGTCATCCACAGACCGGTACTGACGAAGCAGAAAACCATCGCTCCGGTCAGTATGCCAATCAGTCTTCTCTCCATAGAAGTGTACCTCCTTAACGAAATGTTACAAAAATGTGTCTCCCGCACAAATTGTATCTTCTAAAGTCTCGAAAAATATGGGGGTTCTCTTCTATTATATTACAAAAGTGTTAAAAGTCAAGTCTTGTCGTCCAATTCCTGCCGCAACCGCCTCCGGCAGGCCTCTATGGCCTCCTTCATGGCCTCCTGCCCGGGGGCTCCGGTGGTATTGCGCTTCCTTACACAGGTTTCCATACTGATGGCCTGGTAGATGTCCTCCCCGAACACCGGGCTCACGGACCGGAACTCCTCCAGGGTCAGGTCATCCAGGGCAATGCCCCTGTCAATGCACAGAAGAACCAGCTGTCCCACGATCCCATGGGCATCCCGGAAGGGAACCCCGTGGTTCACCAGATAGTCCGCCGCATCCGTGGCATTGGTAAAGCCCTTTCTGGCGCTGGCTTCCATCACGTCCCTGCAGAAGGTAATGGTGGAAATCATGCCGGTAAACAGGGCCAGGCAGCCTTTCACCGTGTCGATGGCATCAAAGGTCAGCTCCTTGTCCTCCTGGAGATCCTTGTTGTAGGCCAGGGGCAGTCCCTTCATGGTGGTCAGCAGGGACACCAGGGCCCCGTAGACCCGCCCTGTCTTGCCCCGGACCAGCTCGGCAATATCCGGGTTCTTCTTCTGGGGCATGATGCTGCTTCCGGTGCTGTAGGCATCGTCCAGCTCCACAAACCGGTACTCGTTGCTGTTCCAGATAATGATCTCCTCGCTGAACCGGCTTAAATGCATGGCAATCATGGACAGGGTGCTGAGAAGCTCCACCACATAATCCCGGTCTGCCACGGAATCCATGCTGTTCCAGGTGGGACCGGCAAATCCCAGAAGCTCTGCCGTACAGTTCCGGTCCAGGGGATAGGTGGTCCCGGCCAGGGCGCCGGCTCCTAAGGGACACTGGTCCATCCGGTTATAAAGGTCCTTAAGACGGCTCCGGTCCCGCAGAAACATTTCAAAATAAGCCCCCACATGGTGGGCCAGGGTCACAGGCTGGGCCTTCTGCAAATGGGTGAAGCCGGGCATATACGTGTCCAGATTCTCCTCCATGATCTTTAAAAGCACTTCCAGAAGCTCCTTGACCAGCCGGTCCGTCTCCACAATCTCGTCCCGGCAGTACAGCTTCATATCCAGGGCCACCTGGTCATTGCGGCTGCGGCCTGTGTGAAGCCGCTTGCCGGCCTCCCCGATCCGCTGGGTTAAAACTGCCTCCACAAAGGAATGAATATCTTCGTGCTCCTTTGTAAATGCCAGGGTTCCTGCATCCAGCTCCTCCAGAATCCCTTTCAGACCGTCCAGAATCGCCTTCTCGTCCTCTTTTGACACGATTCCCTGCCTGGCCAGCATGGTCACATGGGCCATGCTGCCCTGGATATCCTGCCGGTAAAACTTCCGGTCATAGGATAAGGATTCGTTAAAATTGTGTACCAGCTGGTTCTCTTCCTTGGTAAACCGTCCGCCCCATAATTTCATAATGTATGGCTCCTTATTTCTTTTACTTTTTAATGATGATTCGTTGGCAGCCGCCGCCTGTCCAAAAACCGCCTGCCTACGGCGATTCCCGCCAGCACCAGCACGCTGCCCAGGGTCAGCAGCGCCCCGGACTTTAGGCCCTCCGGCATATAAGACAGATAGACCGTATGGCGTCCCGGCTCCAGCCGGACCCCTATAAAGGCTCCCATAACCTTCTGGGCCTCCTGCTCCTGGCCGTCCACCAGAATCCGCCACCCACTGTCATAGGGCACTGTGGTCATCAGCAGGCTGTAGTCCTGGCAGGCCACCTTCCCTTCCAGGGAGGTCTCGGTCCAGCGGGTCAGGTTCCAGGGTTCCCGGGAGTAATATGCACAGACCGTTTTCAGATTCTCCTCGGAGAACCGGTAAATGTCCGCCCACATTTCCTCGGAGGTGTCCTCTGCGGTCAGGGTCACCTCATAGCCCTCCTGACAGTAGCCCAGCTCCAGAAGATAGCCCCGGTCAATATTGTTGAAGGTCTGGGTTCCCCGCTTTGTGGTGACCTTCACCTTCTCGATCTTTTTATTGCTGACATAGGCAAAGTATTCCCCGCTGGTTTCCGGGTAAAAGGACTGGGTCTTTCCCTCCACGGTTGTGTCCAGCACGGTCTCCAGCACCGGACCGGCCCCGGCGCTGGCAGCCAGACTGTTCTGGACCTCCACTGGATTTCCTGCCTCCAGGTCCCATTCATTGTCAAAATTGGTGGACACCACAAATCCCAGGGGAAGCACGCTGGTGTTCTCATACAGCCAGGTACCGTGCTCCTCCTTTACCAGACTGTGAAGGTCCGTCTCTGCCTGTTCCTCGGAATAGATTCCGTACTTCACTGCCATCAGCATGTCCACCAGGGGGGTGGCTCCGGTGATGCTGTAGGCATTGGTGGAGCTTTCGCATCCCAGCTTTTTAAAGAGCTTTGTCAGGTCCGCACTGGCTGTGGAGGAAAACAGGGACACGGAAGGAAAATGCAGCCATGCGCCGTCATTTTTCGTCTTCCGGGTCACCTTCTCCATGCGGAAGAAGGTCCCTCCCGGCAGTACATGGTCCACCAGGCGCTCCACGGCCTGGTTGTCCCGCTTGTAGGCGGTGCGGCTGGTGGTGGTGACGCTGGTGACCGCCGTGTTGGCCCCTGCCTCCAGGGCCACCAGGGCCAGGGTGCACAGCAGGGCACAGCTGTGGAAACGGGGTCCTTTCCTATATAAATAGATCATTCCCAGATACAGGGCCAGGAACAGGATGGCCACATAGAAAATGATAAAGTGCTTAAAATGGTCTTCCGTCACCAGCTTCTGGGCCATAAGCACAAAGGCCACCGCTCCCCAGAAGGCCGTCAGCACATGCTTTCTGGGCGTTCCCGGCAGGTACACATAAGCCCGGTAGCACACCAGCAGTACCAGAAAAATGTAGATATAGGACTGGCGGCAGGGCAGGCTGTTGGGATAATGGAATCCATGCCAGATAAAATTCAGCACATTCATGGAAAAGCTGGCAAAGAAGAACAGGATCAGGATTCCGTACACTGCCTTCTCCTTTGCCGGTACCTTCCTGCACATCAGGTACAGCAGCACAAACATCAGCACCGCCACCCCGCAGTACACATTGGGCCAGTGGTCCAGCCCGATCTCCGTCTCCACATTGCCGATGTGCCGGGCAATCATGTCAAAGATGGAGAAATACTGGGTAAAGGTCTTGGGAAAGTTAAAGTCCCCGGACGCAGTCATCCGCAGGGCATAGACCGCCGGCACCAGCACCACCGCGGAAATTCCTCCGGCCAGCAGGGAATATCCGGCAAACTGGGCCCACCGGACAGCAAGCTTCTTCCAGCCTTTCCAGTCCTCCATCACCACCAGGGCCGCAAAATAAAACACCATGAAAATACAGGTCATGATGGATATATAGTAGTTGGACAGAATGGACAGTCCCAGGGCCAGACCGTAGGTCATGCCCTTTCCTTCCTTCACCAGACGCTCCAGCCCGTACACGATCACCGGAAACAGCAGAATACAGTCCAGCCACATAATATTCCAGCTGTAAGCAGCCATATACCCGGACAGGGCGTAAAAGATTCCGAAAAAGGCAACGCCGAAATCCTGGGTGCCGCAGTGTCTGCGGAGATACCAGGCCATGGACAGACCGCACAGACCGATCTTGATGACGATCATGTAGGTCATGAATTCCAGGGTCAGGGAATCCGGGCACAATACCAGCAGCCAGTTCACCGGACTTGCCAGATAATAGGCATACAGCGCGGAAAAATTCACCCCCATGCCCACGTCCCAGCTGTACAGAAGGCTCTGGCCTGTCTTTAACTTGTGCTGGAACTCGGAGAAAAACGGCGCGTACTGGTGGTACATGTCGGTCCGCAGAAAGCTCTCCTCTCCAAAGGGAAAGATTCCCCGCTGAACGAAAATAATCACCATCAGAATCACCGGGACAAAGAAGGCGGCAATCAGTCCGTCGCAGGGGCGGAGGAAACCGGAGGGATGAACCCGCCAGCTGCTGCATTCCCTGGCTGTACTGCCGTGAAAATCCGCGGTCCTGACTCTCCGGCTATGACGGCTGCCTTCCCGGGTGGTCCCTGCCGGATGTGCCGGGTTCCCGGGCATCTTAAGGTCCACGGTCCGGCATGCCGGACTCTGGGGCCTGGTATGGTCCGGCACCTGGCCCGCCGGGTCCCGGGAATGGGCGCGGGCCGTCCCCCCACCGGAAAATTCTACCGGTTCATATAACCGTTCATCCCATTTGGGCACAAATACGGTTTCCGGTTTTTCCATATCCTGGGGATGTGCCTGGGGCTCCGGCTGGGGGCCGGCCTGGTCCCTGGGCTCCGGTTCTGCCGGGGGCTCCGGCCGGGGGCCGGGCCGGACCATTGGCTGCGGTCCGGTCCGTGGCTCCTGCGCCGGTCCGGCCTGGGGCTCTTTTCTTTCCCGTTTTTCTCCGGCTGCCGGGGCCTGGCCCCGCTCCTCTTGGTTTCTCTCTGGTCTTTTTCCTCTCATGTTCCCTTCCGTGTTCTCCTTGCTTCCAGTATTGCTCTCTTTTATCTCCGGCACATTTCTGCTTCTCATCAGTAGGTCTTCCAGCTCTTCTGTGATCCTGCTGATCTCTGTCCGCTTCATAACCGAACCCTCTCCTTATGATGTCTGCTTAAAAATAAACCATTTGCTGAGAACATAATTCATCACCAGGGAAAGTACCGAAACTACAACCTTGCAGAAAAAATCATTCTGAATTCCCATACCGTCCACCATCACCATCATGGCAATCAGGGTGAGAATCCCGGTTGCCACCCGGCATGCCACAAAGGCTACAAACTCCTTCCATACCTGGGCCGGTCTCAGACTCAGGCTGCCGAATACAAACAGCTTGTTGGTGACAAAGGCGAACAGCACGGCCACTGCCCAGGCACCGGCTGTGGCCAGCCGGTAATCCATGCCTGCCAGGCGCATCATCCGGTAGCTGATCCAGTCTGCCAGCGTGGTCAGCACGCCAAAAACCAGATAAGACACATTTTCCCTGTTAAAAAATTTATTCCAGATCCGCTGTACCATAAGTCTCTCTTCCTTCTGTGATCTGTGATCCGTTATCCGTTTCGGGTGCACCGGGAAATCCGTTCTGCCGGCATCCCCGGTTTATGCTGCCTGCGGTCCTTAAGCCCGGACAGCCCTGGGCAGCCTGGTCAGACCCGGATGGTCCGGCGCAGCCTGGTTTATGCCCGGATGGCCCACCGCAGCTTGGCCGACTTGGCACGGCTGTTGCGGGCGCACTCCTGGGCCGAGGGGCGGATCACTTCCTCCGCAGTCTCCCGGTACACACCCTCCCGCCGGTGCTCCTTAAACAGTTTCTTCACCAGACGGTCTTCCCCGGAATGGAAGGTAAGAATGGCCACACGGCCGCCGGGCGCCAGCACACCGGGAAGCTTCTCCAGCAGTGCATACAATGCCTCAAACTCGTGGTTGATATCAATGCGCAAGGCCTGGAACACCCGGGCGCAGGACTTCTTTACCGCCTCCTTGTGCTCTGCCTCCGGCAGAAAGGACAGGGCTTTTCCGATCAGGTCCCGGACCTGGATGGTGGTCTCCACCGGTTCCCCCCGCCGGACTGCCCGGACCAGCTCCGCCGCAATCCGGTCTGCATAGGGCTCGTCGGCATTTTCCACCAGCATGCCCTCCAGCTCTTCCCTGGAAATGGCCGCCAGCCTCTGGGCCGCGGTTATCCCCTGGCCGGGATTCATCCGCAGGTCCAGGGGCCCCTGGTGTTTATAAGAAAATCCCCGCTCCGGGTTGTCGATCTGCATGGACGAAACCCCTAAGTCTGCCAGGACAAAGTCAAAAGGCCCCTTCTTAAGGGCCAGCCGGTCAATATCCGCAAAATTCATCTGGCAGACCGTCAGAAGCTCCGGCCCGTAGCCCAGCCCTTCCAGACGCTGCCGGGTCTTCACCGACTCAATGGGGTCCACGTCCAGACCATAGACATGTCCCCGGCCCTCAAGACATTCCAGCATCCGCCGGGTATGTCCTCCGTACCCCAGGGTACAGTCCACCCCGGTCTGGCCTGGCCGGATCTTTAGAAACTCCAGAATCTCCTCCACACAGATGGAGATATGCATCCCCGCCGGTGTGCTTCCCTTGCGGATCACCCGCTCCACGGTCTCCCCATACTTGTCCGGCTCCAGTTCCTTGTACCGCTCCTGCCAGGTCCTGGGATGAGTGCCCTTGTAACGGACCCGGCGCCGGTGGGGAGTCTGGCCGCCAGTATCCGGATGGCTGTTTTCCTGATTGTTCATAAGCTCAGCTCTCCTGTTGATTTGACTCACATTGTATTATCTTACCACACCTGACAGCAAAAAGCCACACAAAAACTTCGCAGTTTTGTGTGGCTGGAGTGTTGTTAGGCAACAGTTCAGACGGGCATCTTCCTGTCCGGCTATGCCGGCCAGGAAGCATCCGGCGTCCGCCTAATTTATTTCCGTCCTGCCAGAATCTTGTCAATACTGACAATCTTGACACAAAGGGCAAACAGCTCCATGGCCAGGATCAGGTCGCCCAGAGGCGGATAAGAGGGCGCGATGCGGATATTGCTGTCGTGGGGATCCCTGCCGTAGGGGTAGGTGGCCCCGGCGCCGGTCATCACCAGGCCTGCTTTCTTGCACCTGGCCACAATGCCTTTGGCACAGCCGTCCAGGGAATCAAACGAGATAAAGTAGCCGCCCTTGGGCCTGGTCCAGGATGCAATATCCAGGCCTCCCAGTTCCCGCTCCAGAATACTGGTAACCGCCTCGAACTTGGGCCGCATCACATCCGCGTGAAGCCGCATGTGCTCGCACATGCCGTGGATATCCCCGAAGAACCGCACATGGCGCAGCTGGTTCACCTTGTCATGGCCAATGGTCTGGAATTTCAGCTGCTTCTCAATGTCCTCCAGGTTGTTGTGGGATGTGGCAATTGCCGCAATGCCGGACCCGGGGAAACTGATCTTGGAGGTAGAGGAAAACTTATACACCAGGTCCGGGTTCCCGGCCCGTTTGCATTCTGCCAGAATCTCAATGAGATGATCCTGGTCATCGTCATACAGATGATGGACACCGTAAGCATTGTCCCAGTAAATGCGGAAATCCGGCGCTGCCGGTTTCAGTCTGGCAAAGCGGCGCACCGTGGCATCGGAATAACTGATTCCTGTAGGGTTGGAGTACTTGGGCACGCACCAGATTCCCTTGATGGTATCATCGGAAGCCACCAGCTGCTCCACCACATCCATCACCGGCCCATGCTCATCCATGGGCACACTGACCATCTCAATACCGAAATATTCCGTAATGGCAAAATGACGGTCGTACCCGGGCACCGGACAGAGGAACTTTACCTTGTCCAGCTTGCACCAGGGGGTACAGCCCATGACACCGTGGGTCATGGAACGGGAAATGCTGTCGAACATCACGTTTAAGCTGGAGTTTCCGTAGATAATGATATTGTCCGGGTTCACCTCCATCATGTCGCCGATCAGTTCCTTTGCCTCCTTGATTCCGGTCAGCACACCGTAGTTGCGGCAGTCTGTACCGTCCTCGCAGGTCAGGTCATCCTCGCTGCTTAACACATCCATCATACCCATGGACAGATCCAGTTGTTCGGCGCTGGGCTTGCCCCGGGACATATCCAGTCTTAAGTCCTTGACCTGAAACTCCCGGTACTGGGCTGAAAGCTTCTTTCTCAATGCCTGTAATTCTTCTGTGCTCATCTCTGCGTATGGCTGCATGGTCTGATTCCTCCTGTTTTTGGGATGGGGATTGGGGTAATGGCAGTTTTAGTGTGTAGGCTCCGCCGGGGACGGAAGCATCCCTGGCTGCATGACTGGCTGTGCTTAATATTTTAATGCTTTTTATATTCTACACGAAAATATGGTTTATGGCAATCTGCATTTTGGCAGAGATGTGAACCACCTATCGGCGAATTTCTGTTTATCTGCTCCAAAAAGGGGCTTGCATGAGTAACGGTTCGGCGCCCCACTGAGCCGGGGTGCATGGGACTCTCAGGGTGTAACCGTTCAGATTCCCCATAAACCGGGCGCATGGTGTTTGCTCTCTGGGTGCGGCAGTTCCGGTACTCCTTGAACGGTTACCTGGGAGTTCTACTTTGCCATCATTTCCCGTACCAGCTTATTGACCACTGCCGGGTCGGCTTTGCCTTTCATGGCACGCATGGTCTGGCCTACGATAAAGCCCATGGCTTTTTCTTTGCCGGCTTTAAAATCAGCCACGGACTGGGGGTTGGCGGCCAGAAGGTCCTGGATGACCTTCTGGAGGGCGCCTTCATCACTGACTACCTTAAGGCCTTTGGCCTCTACATAGGCTTCCGGGTCAATGTCGTGGGCGAATATTTCTTCGAAGACGGTGCGGGCTACGGTCCGGTTGATGACATTTTCCTCCACCAGGCGGATCAGCTTTGCCAAGTTGGCAGGGCTGAAGGAGAGGGCTGAGGCATCCTGTTCCTGCTCCTTTAAAAGGCGCATGGCGTCAGTCATGAGCCAGTTGGAGACCTCCTTGGGTCTGCCGCACAGGGCCACGGTCTCCTCGAACACATCGGCCAGATGCTTGGAGCCCGTAAGGATCTCCGCGTCATACTGGGGCAGGGCGAATTCCTTCTGGTAGCGGGCCAGCTTCTGGGTGCGCATCTCCGGCTGCTGTGCCCGGACCCTGGCAATCCACTCATCACTGATCCACACCGGCACCAGGTCCGGGTCCGGGAAGTAGCGGTAGTCCTGGGCATCCTCCTTGGAACGCATGGCGTGGGAGGATTCCTTGTTGTCATCCCAGCGGCGGGTCTCCTGGACCACCTGTTTTCCTTCCTCCAGAAGCTCGATCTGCCGCTGCCGCTCTCCTTCGATGGCACGGGCAATGGCCTTGAAGGAGTTTAAATTCTTCATCTCGGTGCGGGTGCCAAGCTTAAGGGCACCTGCCTCCCGGACGGACAGGTTCACATCCGCACGCATGGAACCTTCCTGGAGCTTACAGTCCGAGGCTCCCAGATACTGGATGATCAGACGCAGCTTCTCCAAATAGGCAATAACCTGGTCCGCGCTGCGCATATCCGGTTCCGACACGATCTCAATCAGAGGCACACCGCTGCGGTTATAGTCCACCAGGGAGCAGTCCTCCCACTCGTCGTGTACCAGCTTTCCTGCATCCTCCTCCATGTGGATCTCGTGGATGCCGATCCGTTTTGTTCCGGCTGCTGTCTCGATCTCCACCCAGCCGTCATGGCAGATGGGCAGATACAACTGGGAAATCTGGTAGTTCTGGGGATTATCCGGATAGAAATAATTCTTCCGGTCAAATTTACAGTGCTGGTTAATACTGCAGTTGGTGGCCAGGCCCACGGCCAGGGCATATTCTACCACCTGCTTATTAAGCACCGGCAGGGAACCGGGCATACCGGTACACACCGGGCAGGTGTGGGTGTTGGGGGCTCCCCCGAATTCGGTGGAGCATCCGCAGAAAATCTTGGTCTTTGTGGCCAGCTCCACGTGGACTTCCAGTCCAATGACGGTCTCATACTGTCTGCCCATGGTTACTGCACCTCCTGTTCTGTGGCGGCTGCCTGCCGGCTGGTCTCTGCTGCTTCCGGCTCACTGCCTCCTGCTGCTCCGGGACAGCCGCCTCCTGCTGCCCCCGGCTCACTGCCTCCTGCTGCTCCAGGCTGTCCGGCCGCCAGATATCCATCCAGCGCCGGGGCCTGGTAGCTGCGGGTCCTTTCGTAGGTGTAGGCGGCCCGGATGATCTTCTTCTCCTGGAAGCAGTCGCCTATAAGCTGGAGACCGATGGGAAGCCCCTTGGAGCCGATCCCGCAGGGCAGGGTCATGGCCGGAAGACCTGCCAGGTTCACGGATATGGTGTAAATGTCTCCCAGGTACATTTTCAAAGGATCACTTAAGGACTCTCCCAGCCTGGGGGCCGTGGTGGGCGCCGCCGGTCCCAGGATCACATCGAACCGGGCAAATGCCCTGTCAAAGGCCTGTTTGATCAGTGCCTTGGTCCGCAGGGCTTTCAGATAATAGGCGTCATAGTAACCGCTGCTAAGGACAAAGGAGCCCAGCATAATCCGGCGCTTTACCTCCGGGCCGAAGCCCTGGGAACGGCTTTTCTTGTACATGCTGTGAAGTCCCTCATACTCCCTGGTGCGGTAGCCGTACTTGACCCCGTCAAACCGGGACAGGTTGGAGCTGGCCTCTGCGGAGGCGATCACATAGTAGGCGGGAATGGCATACTCCACCAGGCTTAAGTCAAATTCCTCCACTACGGCGCCTTTGGCTGCCAGCACCTGGGCGGCTTTCAGAACCGCTTCCTTTACCTCCGAATCCAGACCTTCCCCAAAGTAATCTCTGGGGATACCGATCCGCAGTCCCCGGACATCCTCCACCAGGGCGCTGGTAAAGTCCAGGTCCTTCCGTTCCATGGAGGTGCTGTCCTTTTTATCACAGGAAGAAACCGCTTCCAGAATAGTGGCGCAGTCGGTGACATCCTTTGCCACCGGCCCGATCTGGTCTAAGGAAGAGCCATAGGCAATGAGCCCGTACCGGGATACGGTTCCGTAGGTAGGCTTGATGCCGGTGACGCCGCAGAAGGCGCTGGGCTGGCGGATGGAACCGCCGGTGTCAGAGCCCAGGGCATAGAAGGCTTCCCCTGCTGCCACCGCGGCGCAGGAGCCGCCGGAGGAACCGCCGGGTACATGGTCTAAGTTCCAGGGATTTCGCGTCACCCCGAAGGCAGAGGTCTCGGTGGTGCTTCCCATGGCGAATTCGTCCATATTGGTCTTGCCCAGGATCACGGCTCCGGCTTTCTTAAGGTTCTCCACCGCCTCTGCCGTGTAGGCAGGAGTAAAATTCTCCAGAATCCGGGAACAGCAGGTAGTCCGCATTCCTTCGGTACAGAGATTATCCTTAACAGCCACCGGCACACCGGCCAGGGGACCGGTGAGGCGGCCTTCTTCAATCTCCTTCTGGACCCTGGCTGCCTGCTCCAGGGTCTGTTCCTCATCAATGGTTACATAGCAGTTCAGTACCGGTTCCAGGGCCTTCATCCGGGCCAGGACGGCTTTGGCCGCCTCCGGGGATGTGACCTCCCCGGACCGGATCTTTTTCCCAAGAGCCACTGCTGTAAGATCCAGGATGCTCATGGTGTTATCTCTCCTTCCTTCTGACGGTTCATTCCACTGTTCTGGGCACCTGGAAGGCGCCGTCCTTGTGCTGGGGTGCGTTTTTCAGAATGGTGTCCCTCTGGTCCCCGTTGGTGACCACATCCTCCCGAAACACGTTCTCCAGGGGAAACACATGGGACATGGGCTCCACGCCGCTGGTGTCCAGCTCATTTAATTTATCAATATAATCCAGCATCCTGCACATATCCTGTCTGGCGGCCTCCTTCTCCTGGGGGGACAGCTCCAGCTTGGCCAGAATGCCTACATATTCCATGGTTTCGTCGGTGATGATATTTGCCATAACTTTTTCCTTTCCTGATAACCGGCCAGATACGTCCGCGTACCTGCCGGGGCATATTCCCGGAGAACCGGCTGGTCTACCGGGCCGGGTTACGGTTCCAGCCGGGTCACGGCTTTGTGAGAACCCTTCGGTCTACTGGACCGGATTACGGTTCCAGCCGGGTCACGTCCCTGGGGAACAAGGCGGTTTCCCGGACATTCTGCTCATCCAGAAGCCGCATGGTCAGACGCTCCAGGCCGATGCCCAGACCTCCGTGGGGCGGCATGCCGTACCGGAAGATCATCAGATAATCCCGGATATCCTCCGGGTCCATGCCCCGCTTTGCCATCTTATCCAGAATCATCTGGTAATCGTGGATGCGCTGGCCTCCGGTGGTGATCTCCAGCCCCTTGTAAAGCAGGTCAAAGCTTAGGGTGAACCGGGCGTCTTCCGGGTCATCCATGGCGTAGAAGGGACGCTTCTTAGAGGGATAATGGGTGACGAACACAAAATCGCTGTCGTATTCTTCCTTGAAATACCGCCCGATCAGGGCCTCCTCCTCCGGCTCTAAGTCAAAGGGATTGCGGATCTTCCGGCCGTATTTTTCCGCTGCCAGCTCCTTGGCCTTGTCAAACCGGACCTGGGGAATCTGTGTTAATTCCGGCAGGGTCACCTCCAGCATCTCCAGCTCTTTTTGATAATCCCGTTTCAAAAGCTCCATCATATATTGCAGAAACCCGGTCTCCATGGCCATCACATCTTCAAAGCTGTGGATGTAGCCCATCTCCAGATCCAGGCTCACGTATTCATTTAAATGACGGGTGGTGTTGTGCTTTTCCGCCCGGAACACCGGCGCCACCTCAAAGACCCGGTCATAGACCCCTACCATGGTCTGCTTGTAGAACTGGGGACTCTGGCCCAGCTCTGCCTTCTTGTTGAAGTAGTTGAGACGGAACACATTGGCCCCGCCTTCTGCTCCCCGGGACACGATCTTGGGGGTGCGGACCTCGGTAAAGTCCTGGGCAAAGAGGAATTCCCGGAAGGCCCGGACGATTCCCTCCTGGAGCTTGAACTTGGCCCGTTCCCGCAGGTTCCGCAGGGACACAGGACGCAGGGCCAGCTTCGTCTCTAAGGACGTGTTCATCTTCCACTTGTTAATGGCAATGGGCATAGGCTGGGCCGGTTCCGACAGAACCCGGATATCCGCAAGCCGCAGCTCAAAGCCATGGGGTGCCCGCCCTTCCCTGGTCACCAGGCCGATGACCTCCACGGCAGATTCCTCTTTCAGATCTTTTAAGGGGAAGGGGCATTTCCCTTCCTCGTACACACACTGGACCAGGCCTTCTGCCTTGCGCAGAATCACAAATGCCACCTCACCCATGTCCCGGATATTGTGGACCGCGCCGTGGACCTTCACCGTCTTTCCGGTATACGCTCCGGCCAGTATCTGCCGGATTCCTACGGTTTCCTTTTCTTTAACACCTGTTAAAAATTCCATGCTGATCTCTCCTTACCTGAAATAGTTTTGTGTGACGGTTCCGGGAGAAGGCTTTGGTTCTATAGGACCTGGTACTGCCTTGCGGAAATACTAGCTTCTATGGAATCAAAAAAGTCCCGCTCCCGGAATACTGTCACGTATTCCGGGACGGGACATAGAGGTCTCAGTGTGCAGAAAAACCGTCAGGGACGGAATTCCTGTCCATGCATCTGAAATCATGTTCCGCGGTACCACCCGCATTGGGAAGCCCCCTCCAAAGAAAGGCATTCCCCACTCTTGACACGTAACGTGTGCCTGCCGGATATCCCTACTGAAGCGGATGAACGCAAACCGGTCTGCCGGTTCCTGCTGTCTGCCTAAAGCAGCTTTGATCCTGGCCCGGTCTGACGCCTGGTGCTTCATCCCCTGGTTCGAAATACCAGCTCCGGAGTGTTCCCTGATTGCCGCGTCCAACCTGACGGCGCTCTCAGTCGGTGACGCCCTCTTCCTGTCGAAGTCCTGCCGGCCAGAGTCTCCTTCACTGCTGTTGATTTTTGATGATGGTTTATATTAGCACAAACTTTGGGGGATTACAAGAGGTTCCTTTTAAAAGTTTAGAAAATTAAGTTTGCCGTTCACGGGGCGGGGAAAACTGGACGAAAACAGACGTCAAGCTGGCTTGTAAGACTGTTTTTGTCCAGTTTTCCACATCGGACGGACGCCCGATGCTTCTTGTCCGTCCCCAGACGGACAAGAAGATGCCCCCGTGAACAGTACCATTCTCTTCATAAGATGGCCTGTCTAAGCGACAGCTTCTTGCAGTCCCTGACCGGACGTGGTATATTGACAATACAAGCAACAATCCCGATGTACTCCCGGAATCCGACAGTACATCCTACATAAATGGAGGTTTTATCATGCTTAAGGCTGCCTACCGAACACTTTTCCTTAACAAGATCTGGCTCAGCGGCGGGGTCGGGGTGATTGTCAGCATATTCTTATATGCATTTGTCTGTTCCCTGGGTGTGGACCAGGAGACGGTGGAGCTGTTTCTGGTTACATGCCTGGTAATGGGCGGCGCCATCGTTCTTCTGCTGTGTATGCAGATGGCCCGGGGACTGGCCGGGATTCAGACCCTTAGAAAGCAGCTTGGCCAGATGCCGGACCTTCTGCGGGACCGGCTGGAGTATGACTTTCACGCAGGAGACCAGGTAGGGGATCTGTATTTTACCAGTTCCCACCTTTTCGTGCTCCAGTTCCGCGGGGCGCCCCGGCAGGGAATCGCCCTGATCCCTTATGAAGAAATCCAGGATGTCCGCATGGGCTCCCATGCACCGGACAGAACCATTCTGGAGATCCGCCGGACACCGGGCCTTCCCTCCCACTATGTATGTTTCCCGGCAGGCATTGGACCTGGGCTTGTCTCCGGTATCAATGGAAAGATTGCCGCCCTGGCCGCCCACACAGAGCCGCTTCTTCCCAAACCCCAGGAGCTGCGAAAGGAAGAAAAACGGCAGGTAAAGGCAATCCAGAGGCGGAAGACAACGGATACGGGAATCTGGTTTCTCCTGGCTGATTTTGCCGTGATCATGGCCTTCTGCGGGACCATAGGCTGGGCGGAGCAGAACTGGAAGGTGGTTCTGGCTGCCCGGAACCTGGAAGCTGCCGGCAGTTCCGTGATCCTCTCTGCCCGGCAGGCCGGAGCACTGCTGTTCTGGCCCAGCCTTCTGTTCTATCTGTCCATGTACGGCGGCTCCCTTCTGCTGCTGGCCGGAATCCTGCACTTCATGAAGGGAAGAGTCCACAGGAAACCGGATGAAACCATTGCGTGGAAAAACCGGTGGCAGATAGCCGTGTTTACGGTGATGGTGGTACTGTTTGTGCTGTTTATGGGGCTTATGTATTCCTCCGATGTGGGGACGTGGGGAAGGATGCTGGAAGGGATGGAGCTGATGAGGGGGCGGTGAGTTGCCGCCCCTTCCCCGCTTTTGGCATTTATGTCTGACTGTAAAAGTTTCAATCCCAAATAGGAATCACAGCCTATATGATCACAATCGCATATCTGCCATAACAAAATAATATTTTCTCTTAATCCCATTTATAAACGCTCATGGAGCATGCCATCTGCTTTTGCCGCCAGATAAATCTGTTTTGACTGCTCTGACATATTTTTCCCCAAACACATTTGATATGGGGAAACAACTCCGTCATGAATAATAACATCCCCAAATGGCAGCAATGTAGCTTGTACAATCTGCGGCATGGGATAACCCTCCAGCAGTTCTCTCCATGAAGAATAGATTCCTTTTACAATATATACCTGCTTATTTTCCACAGAAATCAAGACAGAACCCCTTTTCAAATGTCTGTCCACTACGAACCGGCCACGGATTGCCCTTTTCCAGCTGCTGACAATTGCTGTTTCCTCATCATCCAGTTTCCTGGCACCAGTCAAAATATATTCATCAATCACAGTTTTGTCTTCCAGCAGTTTAGCTGATATCCTGGCGACGGATTGCAATGGCAGCCCTTCCGGCGATGTCATCCCATAAAGGCCCTTTATTAACTTATATTTTTTATTAACAAAGTCCACCAGCGGTATCCACAAATCATAAAATTTCTTTGCATCTTCATCTTTTAAAATCGTGTAAACGTCTCCTGATGGAATTTATTCTTTAGATTTTTTCAACATTCAAAACAGTACTACAACTCCGGAAGAGTCTGTATTTTCCCGATCCAGTCGGAAAAATGAGGACACTTTTCCCGAATCTGATCCATCCCTATCACGGCAAGCCATTCTGAAACCATCTCTCCCTTCTGATAATTCACGGCATGCAGAAGCCGTTTCGATGGCGCAGTCTCTTCCCCATGATTAATCTCTTCCAGTGGAATCATTTTCGTATCCTCATACAAACAATCAATACTCACCCCATCCTCCCTCTCCAGATAATCATATTTTAACACCCTGATATCTGTATACAACAGCGACTCAAACTCATGAAGCTGTATGTAAGGGAGAAAGCGCAGCTTCAGATTCGGCAACTCTACATTGGACAAAATATCCTCTTTCATCGCATCTTCCAAAATTTGCACACTATCCCGACAATCCGTACACCTCATAGCCATCTCATACCCAGGAAAGTCATTAGGCAGACGAAAAAAGTCAAACATAGTCGTAACATACGCATTCATGTCTTCCTTAAGCCACCGTACAATATCATTTTTAGCATGCTGATATTTGAGCAGGCCACCGCGATATTCGTAGTTCGTCTTTTGATTCCGGCTGGTCAGTACACAACGGGAATCTATAATGGGGCTTCCCTTAAAATAATCATTCATCATCTTTTTTGCAAATCCCATCTCACTCTGGCCTTCTGCTACCACATTCACACGGATCATAAGGGCAGTCCTCCCAATACATTTTTCTCCCAGAGTTCTCCCAGGGTATAATCCTGGAGCCATTCTCTCAGATTTTCCTCCCGATGCCGGCGCAATGTACTTCTCTGCCGGATACTGTCATACTCTGCTGTAATGATATCCTCGCAGGAAAATTCATTCAAAAGAAGCGGTGACTGGGTTGAAATGATGATCTGCGAAGTCCTGCTGGCCATCCGTATTTCCTTGGCCAGAAGAGAAATAGCATAAGGATGCAGGCCAATCTCCGGCTCATCCAGAATGATAGTCATAGGTGCTGTTTTCGCAGGCTGGAGCAGTAAAGTCGTCAATGCCACAAAGCGCAAAGCACCATCTGAAAACTGATAAGGCCCAAACACTTCCTCTGCACCTTCCTGCCTCCAGTTTAAAGAAAGATATCCATTCCCATCCGGCTCCAGTACAAAATCAAAAAACTGCGGAAGAATCATCCGAATATGCCGGATAATTCGTTCATAATAGGAAATATACTCCTGATTCTCCCGCATCTGATACAAAAACGCAGCAATATTCCCACCATCAGAGCGCAGATAGGCAGCGTCTGTGGTACGGACCGTACTACGAATTCGCGCGTTGATCGAAGTATCATTAAAATGGAACACCCTCAGACGTTCCAGATAATTCCGCAGGATACGTGCTGTCGCATCCCACTCACCTGACAATCCTGCCTCAAAATGTCCCACACCCCATTGCCGTTCATAGGGTTTACAGTGCCACTTATCCTGATAAGCCACTTTCTCCCAGGCAAAATACAACTGATCACCGGCACTACGCTCCAGTCCAAATGAATACGTGTTCTCTTTGCTCCCGTCGGTATCATGGATCTGTAATTCTCCCTCAATCCGTTCGGTCCTTCCTGCACCAAAATAAAACAGAGACTGTGCTCCACCTTGTCTTGCTGTATAATTTCGCAAGCCTCTGGTCATCATAAAGGAAACCATCTCCAAAAATGAGATCAGATTACTCTTCCCCGCACCGTTAGCGCCGATGATGATATTGACATCGTTTAATTCAATCTTATTCCCGGCCAGGTCACTGTCATAGGAACGGTACCCTGATAATGCCAGTGATTTCAAATATGTTTCTATCATAAAGTCTGTTCACTCCTGCCTTGAAACTGCGCATCTCATATGCCCATTATACGATTCAATGTTTCATTGATTTTTCTGATTTTATGTTCCAGTGATTCTACATTTCTTTCAGAATTTTTAATAGCCATCTCTAAATCTGCAACGGCCTGCTTTCTGTCCATCTCCAGATAAGATAAAGAAATACTATTTTTCATCATATATTTCTTAAGTCTTGCATTTGATACCTTCAGCTTTAGCACCTCAAACAATTCACTGGGAGCAACTAGACTGCCAAGCCACATCCCTACACAAAAATAGTAAATACCCGTTAACGCTGCCGGGATCATCCATACCAGCATATCCTGCGAAAAACCTTTCATCCCGTCTATAATCTGCAAAAGCGGTTTCAGAATGGGGTAACCAAATCTGCCATAAAACGATAACATAGCGATCCATGGCAGGGTAATCAGCATAAGTGTATATCTGGAGGTGGACTTATTGTGCTGTTCCTCAAATTGACGAAGTCTCTTATAAACCTCCAGTTTATGAGAAGCCTCATCTTTCTCCCTTAACTGATCAGATATATCCCGCCTGTATTTATCTATATTATGCTTATAATGTTCTGTTTCAAGCCTGATCTTCATATTATTTAACCTATTTTCCAGATCAGCAATAACTTTTGTCTTATACTCCCCCTCTTCTTTCGTCTTTCTCAGTCTCTCATTCTGCAAAAGCTGCTCTTCCTGAACCTCCAGCACCTTTTCTTCTAATATCTGGTCCAATGCATCCTCTTCTGCATTGATCCTCTGGATATCCGCTGTGGTCAGCATATTATTAGCAAACACCAGCGACAGCTTTTCCAAAGCAAGATCCTGATTCTTGTTGCTCTCATGATAGGCACAGATTTTTTGAGCAAACTTTTCAATTCCCGCCGCTGAAAGTGCCGTTTTGCTGGACAAGGAAACCATAGTCTGCATCAGCCCTGAATTTCCAAGCCTTTTCCGCTGCAACATAATGATATTGCTAAGCTGAATTTCTGTCAAACACTCCTGATACTGGCCACTATTCTGCTGGTTCCAATAGGTCAGCCGCTCATCATTGGTAAGAACCCACCAGTCTATGTCTATAATTTTAGAACTGTTTCCGCTCCGTTTTTGCCGGCAATAATCAACCAGGCTCAGATCATGACGCGCTTGTATTTCCCCATAGGCATCCCGGTTCTTTGATTTGACCAAATCTTCTATTTCTGCGGAGGATATTTTTGTATGATCATAATCATCTACAAAGGAAACATCTGTCAATACACAAATTTTCTCCTTCAGCTTCTCTTTATTTGTCAATGCAAATAAAACATCCCTGGTAACACCACGCCTTGACGCTTCCCAGAAACCAGTCATTTTAATCTGGGAATTTTTCAAATACCTATTTGTATATACGGTATTTGGAGCAGAGTCAGACAAAAAGTTCTTAATACTTCTTATGATCTCATCCAGTGTCTGCTCCAAAACAAAGAAATGGGCGTTCTCTTCTTTTAAGGCTGCCAATGTCTCTCTTGTAACTGCACCATCAAATTCTGTCTGCAAATCCAGCATTCTTAATATAAAATTGGTATCCAGTATTATATTGGAGAAAGGAATCGCCGTTTTATTAAGATCATCAATTTCTTCTGTACCAAAATTAAAAAGCGAAGATTGTACGGCACCATTGTACAGCAGAAGGAATGTTTTAAAATGCTCTGATTTCTTATTCTGGATCTCAAGTAAAAAGGTAACCAGCTCATTTGCGATCTGCCAGTCACTCTCTTCCAAAGAGGCAGCTTTCACTGATAAATTCCCCTTGCTAATGAAAGACGCCAATTCAAGGGTATGGCTATAGAGCCAGTTGCAGCACTCCTCCTTAACCTGAGCAATTGGAATCTCTACTTCGTGTTCAACAAGAAAGGAATTGAATTCCAGAAAGAAATCTTCGACAGCACTTTCCCGCTCTTCCCGCTTATCCCAATAAGAAGCATTCAATTCATCTTTGTATGGGACAATCTTTTTATAATCAACAATTCTTACTTTTTTCTGCTTATGTAAAATCTGTAATGTCCTTTTTAATGTGGATTTTGGAACCTTCAGATGGTAGGTTTCATTAATCTCATTCTGCAATTTAATCAAAGAAATCTTCGTTTTATCAATATAAATCATCAAAACCGATTCCACAATCGGCAAAAAGCATTCATATATATTCTCGCTTTTAATGCACATCTCCGCTGTAGCCATATATGAAATCAATTGAAGATTGCTTTCTAATGCCATAATCCGTTATCCCCCCTTTGTGAATTATAGTATCACAGAAAGGAAGGATTTTCAATGAATTTACACTTTCTCTACATCAATGGTATTTCCCAGTTTATAGATATATATGGGGATCATCGTTTTATCTTTTATCCCTTTTAAGTAAAACAGTCCAAAGTCGTAAATTACAACATACTGTTTCCCATTGGTTGTCTGCACAATATCATGCTCGAATAATTCATTACCATTACAATCATATAAACGGGACGATAATGATAAACTTGTACCCTCCTGTGCTACCATATAATTATCAATAATTTTCACATATTCGGATTTTAAAGCTTCGGATAATGATATCCTTTTGTCTAAATGTGTAACCTGTAAATGAAGCTCCATGCGTGTCTCCTGGCAAAATCAGTTTATAATATGAGTATTCCCAGAGTAGGGAAGAAATAACATATGAATGTAAATAAAACACTGAAACCACTACAAAGGGAGGCTTCCAGCTGGAAGCCTCCGGCAGGAACATTCTCTGCTGTTCCTGGTCCTGTCTTCTGTTCTATCTGTTCACAGGCAGATCCTGATAACCAGTAGTATAGTCATAGATTCTCTGTACTATGTCCCGGATCTGCTTGAACCAGTCTATGATATCTGCCAAACTTTAATGCCCAAAATAATTCTTTAACACTTTCAAATGTAAGCTTCGGTTTGATATCGCTTTTCTTTATATCATCCTTTGTCGTCTCTCCTGTAAGAACACAGACAGTCATGACTCCTGCGTTCAGCCCTGCTGCAATATCAGTATATAATCTGTCTCCTATTACAGCAGTTTCTTCCGGTTTATATCCATATTTTTCTCTTACAGAATGAACCATAACCGGCTCCGGTTTACCAATATAAACCGGTTTTCTCTCTGTAGCAGCTTCAATCATATTACAAATAGCCCCACAGTCAGGAATAAAACCAAAAGATACCGGGCACCGCAAGTCAGGATTTGTTGCGACAAAGGGAATGCCCCGCTGAAGCAGTTCACAAGTTTTTCTAAGTTTTGCACTCGTTAGTTCCGTGTCAAACCCTACCAGAACCATATCCACATCATCTTCAACCTGCTCTGTAACACAAATCCCTGAATTTTTCAATTCTTCAATCAGCGAATGAGTACCCTGACAGTATATTCTACGCCCTGGAAAGTGTTTTCTTAAATATCGAACGGTTGCCTGGGTTGATGTAAAAAAATGATCAGCATCTGTTTGGATTCCCATCCCTTTTACCTTTCTAATATAATCCGCAACAGACCTGGAAGAATTATTTGTAATAAACACATACTTTCCGCCAATTTCTTCTATGTATGATAATAAGTCAAGGGTTCCGTCAAATATCTTCTCTTCCTTGTAGACTGTGCCATCCATATCAAAAAGAAACAATTTCTTTTCTGCCAGTTCTGTTGTGGCTGTTCCCCACACATCCCTGATAATTTTTGTCTCCATATCTTATTCCTCAGCAAATAACTTCTCTGCAGTAGCCAAATCATCATGATTGTCAATTTCAAACCAGCGTCCATCCAGTGGGCAGGCCTTGAACTCTATTTCACTCAGAATATCATTAAGAGCAACCTCGCTCCACAATTGCAATTCCTTCCTGCCTTCAATATATTCTCTGCACCTGGAGAAAAACGCATTTCCTCCCTCAATAGAAAATTTATATACATCAATGGATACACCAAAAGCCTGTTCTGGTCTGACTGCTTTGGAAATTTGGACCAGTCTCCCGTCCTCTTCAACAACTTTCATGGATTCTTCCATATAGGTTCCAATATCCGTCACTATAGCATTTGGAGCATTGTATGCCATTAGTGCTGTAATAACTGATGCATCAAAAAAGACATCCGCATTCATCATCAGAAATGCCTGCCCGCCAACTATATCTCTGGCCATGTATGCGGAATACATATTATTTGTTGCTGCATAATTTGTGCTTTCAAGAATCATAATTTCCGGATACCTCCGCTGTACTTCCTTTTTCAAGATATTGGCCTTATACCCAGATATAATCGTAATATCATATATTCCGTTTTTGTAAAGATTCTCAATCTGTTTAAACAGAATTGGTGTTCCATTCACAGCAACCAGCGACTTGGGCCTGTCATCTGTGATCGGTGCAAGTCTGGTGCCAAGCCCTGCTGCCAGAATTAAGGCCTTCATTTTTGTCTGTTCTCTTTCCATGTTCCATCCCTCCATTTATAATTCTTCAACCAGTTCTTTATACACTTGTTTCAGTTTGTCTTTACCAAGATCGATTTCATGAAGATACGTATAGCGGTTACTTCGCATAGATGTTGCTTTTTCCATACACTTAATAAAAGTATCCTCGTCAATGCCCAGCGTAATAGGATTTACGTCAACTTTGAAACGCTTCAGATAGTGAATCACCTCGTTCTGCGGTTTCCCGATAAGTTTTAACACTGCCACCGTTCCCACAGCAACTTGTAGCCCATGTAAATTTTTCTTTCCACCATAATAATCCAGAGCATGGCTGAATAAATGTTCAGAACCACTTACCGGCCTGCTACTGCCTGCAAAATCCATGGCAATACCAGAAAGTACAAGAGAATTGACCAGTACTTCTATAAATTCCGGGCAGATTCTCTTATATTGTGTTTTCATAAGCGCATCCAGAGAACTTCTGGACATAAGATAAGCATACCCGTTCATCATCTCCCTTCCTTTTGATACAGCAAGCTCCCAGTCCAGCAGTGCCATATAATTAGATATGGTGTCTCCAATACCTGCCTGGATATTTTCAACTGGTCCTTTCGCGATCACTTCTGTGTCAATCAGAACCATTAAAGGCATCGCCGCCCCCAGACTTTTCGGTTTATCATCCTGACGTTTTAAAACTGCAATGGGTGATGCCAGACCATCATTGGCTGCTGTAGTCGGAACGGAAAGATATGGTGTTTTTGAGATATATGCTGCATACTTACACACATCGAGCACACGCCCTCCTCCTAATCCGACAATGCAATCTACATCTGTTGCGATACAGCGCTCTGCTATATTCATTGCGTATTCGATTGTGTTATATCCGCACGACTCCTTCTTCAGCCTTCCAACTGCCTCCACCTGCGGTCTGACAATATCGCCATACAATTCATCTACATAAGGATCTGCCACATAAAGAATTTTCCCCGATATATCATTCTTTTTTAAAGTATCCTCTACCAGATTTATGGCCCCTTTTCCTATTTTCAAATAGTTTGTTTTCACTGATCGTTCCTTCTTGTAATCTACTACTGTTCAAATGGTTTTCTTGCTGCCCCATCAAATGGTTTCCCATTAAATTTCACGTCGCAATACTTGTCAAAGGGATATAAAAACTCCGGCAATTCTTTCTCTATTTTCTCAATGTTTGCCTGATCCTGGGGATGTAACCGGATCAACTGCGTGTTGTTTATAGACCGTGATGGATCAAAAAACGCCTTGACCCGCACATGATTTTTTATATTCAGAAATTCCTCTATTGTTTTTATACTTTCATCATAATTATAAATTAAGTCCTCAAACCGTAAATTCAATACCCGTTTGTCGTCAGATTTATGTTGCCTTATATTCTTGTAATAAGTAATAAATTTCTCCACATCATCAATAGGTGAAAACTTAAAATTAGGATCTTTGGTATATTTTCCTGCTAAAAACAGATCCCTGGGATCTTTATCAATAACAACTGCATAGGGGTCCTCATAGAATGGAAAACTGTTTTCTGGCGAATTACCTGAAAAAGGCTGGTCCAGGCAAATAGGCTTATGCATATCAGCCCCCATGGCTCTCAAAACACCAGATGTATATTTTTTAGCCGCAGAATAAAAATTATCCGGTTCTACAGAAAAATATTTTTTTCCACAAGGCCACAAATACACCCGTTTTCCGGCAACTTTTTCAATTATTTTGGGCATAAACACTTTTTTGGAGGCAAATGCAAAAATATCTTTTAATATGTAGCCCGAGCAGACTTCCGCTGTATAAAGTCCCTGAAATGTAAACTGAGTAATCTCATCGATAAACTTTTTACTCAGTGTGTAAAACTCATTTCCACAACACGGTTTATTGATAAAAGGAACCTTATAGGATTTGGACCGTCTCAAAAACCGCCTTATTGCAGCATCACAAGATTCACCTTTGGAATATTGTTTCATCAGATGATATTCTAAATCCTCCAGTCCATCAACCCGGTAACTCATTATAAATTCAAATGTATCGTAAACCTGGATATCATCATATTCTCTCAACAAATCTGTCAATACCGACGAGCCTGTTGCGCCAAATCCACATGCACCAATAATCATATCTTTTTCCTTTCTCTTAACTTATTAAGCAAATAAATGATCTCTTTCTTATAAAACATCATACTAATAACCAATAACAAAATCAGGTTTAATACAAAGCCAGCATAATAGTTCTTAATTAAATTGCTGACCAAATAATATATAACTATATTGGTCAACAAAAACACATGATGTATCCTGGTGTTAGTTCGGTATATTCTGTCTATAAAATATCCGGATAGAAGATACCAGATAAACATAGTCAGCACAGAGGCTGCCGAAAATCCTATAGGGCTCCCAAATAGGAAATATGCTCCGCAGTTTAATCCAAACGACAGTACTAATACCATCACTGTAATACCAAAACATAAATTCTGTTTTTTCAATGCCTTATAATGATTTATCATCAATAACGATATAATCAGATTAATTGTTATTCCTGGGAACAGTGCCCTAAATATCGGCAATGAACCAAGGTAGTTTGGCAAAAAAAACTCCACAATTAAGCAAAGTGGATAATAAGTAAGCTGGCATGCGATTGAAAGGATTCCCACAGCACAAAGGGAATAGTTATATGACTGCTGCATTTCTTCCTGGCCCATTCTTCTTAAAGCTGGATAAATCACATTGGATAATGCTGATACTGCCAAAACAATTGTCTTCAGCATACTATAAGCAAAAGAATATACCGAATATGTATCAACATCATAAAGGATTGAAACAAACTGCCGGTCCAGAGCCATAATCAGGCTTGCAACCATGTCTGCCAGAAGAAGCAGCATTCCCCCTTTGATAATTTTTATTAAAAAAGGCTTTTCCTTTACAAAATCTGTACTTTTTCCGAAAGATATGTCTTTAAATATATATACATACTGAATTGCCAGAAGTGCATACACAGCTACAAATAATATCGTATATAATTTATAGTATTGAATTGGCAATTTAATTTCTATTCCTATCCACAACAAACCAATGATTACCACAGATAGCAGACTTTTTAATATATTTCTTTTGCTTAATGCATCAAACTCGCCCAGGGCAATAGAAACTTTCTCATAATAATTTGTAATATTATTTGCCATCAGATACAAAGACAACATGATAAAAATAAACTGGTAGGAGCCTTTTAATGCAATCAATGCAGTAACTGAAATCACCAAAAGACATACTGTCTGGAGAAAAACCAGTATTTTAAAATAAAATCTGAAACGTTCTTTTTCAATATTGTTCCTTTCTATTCCTCCAAATTCCAGATACACGCCATTTGCAATTCCCAGATCAAAAAACACAACATAAGTTGTATATAAATTGAATATTTTATAATATCCATAATCTGTTACCCCCAGTAATTTAGGTAACAAAAATCCCATTATAATACCAGATGCTATCAATAAAAAATTACTGGCAAAAACCTTTATCACATTTTTATACAATTTATTTTTTATCGCCATCTCTATCACATACTCTCCCCTCCATCAAATACGGGAACCAGACTGAAGATACTAACATGAAAAAAACAGAAGGATAATATGGACAGCCTTCCAGCAGTAAAATGCAAAGTGCAAATAAGCAGTATCCCATTTGCCTGCCTGTCCTACACTTCCAAAGCTCCCGGATCATCTTAAAACTTCTTCCAATTAAAAGAATAAATATAAAAAATGATACCAGTCCCCCTGTAAATAACATGTCCATATACATATTATCCAATATGCTGTGGTATCCGATCTTTGTCATCAGACTCCAGTTTCTTACAGTAAGATTCCCTACCCCTATTAATGGATATTTTGCTATGGTATCCCACGCAAATCGCCACATTTCGATTCGAATATTGACTGTGCGAAGTTTGCTTGCACCTTTGAGATTTATTCCAGATAATATTTTCTGCAACCATATCATTTCCTCAAAGTTAAAACAAATATACTGGGTAATAATAAACCCACATATTAATATACTGATAAGCAATCTTTTTTCAAATTTTAGAATATATTGATCCCAAAAACATAGGAACAAAAAGAGTGATAAACAAATGAGTGTCCCTAATGGTTGTTCCAATATTGCAGAAACACAGCTAATAATCAGAATCATCCAATATTTACTGGAGAACTTTTTATCAAAATGTTTCAAACACAATGCAACATATAAAAACGGAAATATAAATCCTCCAATATCCTGTTTCTGACCCAATATCCATATTTTTAAATTATTGGCTTCCCGATAAAGCAGACCGCCTGGAAATAGTAATACCGTAATCAGATTTGCTGTCAAAAGTACAATTCCCAAATTCTCCACAAGCACCAGCAAACGGTCTATCTTCCTAGAGTTTAATGAAATGAAAGCCAACATTCCAAGGGAAGGGAAATAATGGGTTAATGCTTTCGGATAAGCTTTTCCGACCAGGAATGTTGATGTCAGAACTATGACTGATATCACACACAATAGCAGCCAGTCCTTATTTATTCTCTTTTTGTTAATTAACATTCTGCCTATATACACGATAGATAATCCAACTCTTCCTGCGTTAAAAATAAAATCTATAATTGGAATATCATCTGCTATTCCTGGCTTTAAAAAAATCAGAATAACTATTGAAAACCAAATATCATCTACTACAACAGAATATTTTTTTCTTTCTGTTACATAATTCCTATTTTCTAAACCAGACATTCTATAAATCTCTCCAAATATGTAGCGCTATCATAGTTTTTGATAACATAATTTATGTTATCCTCTATACTTAATTCATTTCGTTTTAACAATTGCTCTATTTTCTCTGAAATATTTTTTACAAGTATCTCATTACGACGAAGCACAATGGCATGTTTCCCCATATACTCTGGTATTCCACCAGAATCGGTTGTTATTACTGGAATCCCACATGCTATAGCCTCAACCATCGTCAATCCAGCAGGTTCCTCCCATATGGATGGTAATACTGCCACATCTGCAATCTGGTAGATCCTCTGTATTTTGTCTTGTGAAATATAGCCAGTAAATATTACACTTTCCAAAGAATTCTTTGCCATCTCATACAGCTTTTTTTGATATTCATCCTTACAACTGGAACCAGGAAGTAAACCGCCAGCAATAAGAAGCTTTATGTCCTCTCTATGTAAAAGCTGCACCGCCTCTATCACTTTGTCGATACCTTTTTCTTCTGACAGTCTTCCTACAAAAACAATCAGTTTGTCTTTTTCTCCTATCCCGTAAATTTTTCGTATCCTATTTTTTTCTTCAGCATCTTTAAGAGGGCAATATTGTTTTGTATCAATACAATTATATAAAACTTTAATCTTTGATTCTGGTATCGCCCCGATACTACTTGTTTCTGAACGGATCTGCTTTGCCACATACTGGCTTACACATAAAAATCCGGTACAGTTTTCAAAAACAGTTCGACATCCTGCATCAATTCTTGGTACATTATGAAAGTGATAGTAATAATTACCTTTTATTTTTGACAACCTGACCGCCCATGCCAACGGAATATTATTTTCAAGTACCACCTTATCGTAGCTATTCTTTTTTATGATTCCTGATGACTGAATAATACAAAATAACAACGAAAATAACGATTTATAAGATGTGGCCTTTTTATTTTTCAGCAATACCCTGACACATTCAAACAGAAGTTTATCCAGAAATCGCAGCCATGGCCATGGTTTCATCCATATAAATTTTATATTTGGATACTGTCTGGAAAGGTTCTTTGCTTTCTCATCATAGATTGTAATAATATCCAAATCCGTCATTTGCTTTTCATTATTTTCTTTTACCAAATGCTCTACTAGTGTTGATACTGCACCACCCCTGGATGCCGGAACCGGGTACCCACCATTTGAATCTGCTATGAATATTCCTATCTTCATAATCTGCTTTGTTTTCTTGTATTCCTCTCTTTAAAAGTTACTAAAATTTCTTGATTTTCTATATGTATTGTCAAGTATTTGCAAGCAGTTGCTCATAATACTCTATCAGCTTTTCTGCCTCGCTTTCAGAGTCAAATCCTGCTAATCTTACCTCGTCGGTTCTCGATGTGCGGGTTTCAATATTGTATCTGGTTTTTTCAATAATTTCCTCTGCCCATTGACCAGCAGATTTGTCCAATTCTATGAAATATCCGATATCAGTACACGGACTGGATTCTCTCGAAATCTCCGTTGAGAAAAACACTGGTAAACCACAAGTTTCAGCCTCAATTCCCACAACTGGCAATCCCTCGTATAGACTCGGAAGCAGGAAACAGTCCATTGCATTATAAAACTGCTGAATATCCTCTCGCCTTCCCATATACATTACACTATCCCGAATTCCCAGATCAGTTATTTTTTCTAGCATTGCATCTTTTAAATTTCCGTCACCAATCACGAGCAATTTTGCCGACGGCTCTCTCAGCAAAATTTCATAAAAAATTTCAATAACAAAAAGTGTATTTTTCTGTTCTGTCAGACGGCCGATGTGACCGACCACCATACTATGTTCTATCTCCAAAGCTTTTCTTGCTGCTTTTCGTACCTCTGGATCAAAGGCATTTTTTGCAGTATCAATAACGGTTTTGAATATTGCCACTTTACCTTGCTCATAAAGCTGGTTACCAAACTGCCATTTTCCGCAAGCTTCACCATTAGCCATATAATGGGTCGAAAAGCAGCGGGAAAACGGCTTCAGAATCATTTTAATAATCGTTTTTCTATCAAATTTATGAGCCATGGAAATACTTTCATTTATTCGGAAAGGAATACCGGAACACCAGCCAGCATACATAGAAAATACATTCATTGTACCATTATAACCATGGATGATCTTATACTGGTTTTCTCTACATATTTTTCGAATATCCCTCAAATTCCCAAGGATATTCTGGTATGGTGTTATCTCAAAAACCCGCCCTCCCATCTCTTCAATCTCTTCTTTTGGAATTGCATTGGAGTCCTTATCACATATAAAGTCAAACTGGATCTTGTTCCGGTCCATATGCCGATAATACTCCATTACCAGATTTTTCTTGCCTCCAGAATGCATTTTTCCCATAACAACAGCTATCCGTTCCATCTATAAACCATCCTTTTCATTTGCCCGGAATCGTCTGTATAAACAATAGAAAGCGTCTGATTCAGAGCTTATAATATTGCTTCATAAACTCGGCTGTTCGCTTAATTCCTTCACTCAATCCCACTGGCTTAAGGGCTCCAAAACATGTTTCATACCGGGATATATCCAGGTAATTGACGGGAACATCAACGTTGCGTCCATCCTGGTAAACAACATTCAGTGTTGTCTGTAATGTTTTTTCAATGGTATCCAGTACCTGCTTTATACTTGTCCCATAACCACAGCCTATATTAAATATGTGATGCGGATTCACTCCAGAAGCAACATTTGTAATTGCCCGTACCGCGTCATCAATATAGATAAAATCCCGAACTACGGAGCCATCCCCATAGATCGTAATCGGTTCCATTCTCAATGCTTTGTATGTAAAGGTACTCACAGCTCCAAGAATCCCATCTGGCCTCTGGTATGGTCCGTACGGATTGGCAAGGCGGATAATTGTATAATCCAGACCATACATATAATGGTATAGATAAAGCAGCTTCTCAATTGTGACTTTCTGTACTCCATATGAAGAAATTGGATTCGTGGATGTCGTTTCTTTCAACGGGCAGTCTGCTTCCTTCCCATATACGGTGCCACCGGAAGAAATGAAAACTACTTTTTTAACACCACAGTGAACACAAGCTTCCAACAAATTTGATGAAAATACCACATTGGAAATTAATTCTTGGGAAATATGCTGATTTGACGTGCTGGGAACTGTAGTGCTTACCAGATGGTATACAATATCCTGCCTTTGAAGCAACGCTTCAAAATCCGTATCAGCCTCCAGCCGTGATTTCACAATGGAAACATTATCCCGACGTATCATTTCCGTTTCTGGAAAATATGTCCGCTGTTTATCTACAAGGGTTAGTTGATGATTGCTATTCTGGGCAAGATGAATCATCAGATTCGTACCAATAAAACCGGCAGCCCCCAAAAGCATAATATTCATATCCACTCCTATCTGTATTTTCCTTCATTAAATTTAGAGCCTTAAGTCATTTGTCTTCACCCCTGCTCCCTCACCACTTCCTCCGCATACCGCCCCAGGCTGTTCTTCAGATCCTTAGGCTTGCACACCTTCTCGATCCCCGCCATCACCCGGTACTTATCGAAGATATTGATTACCATCTTCATGGAAAGGGGCTTTCCCAGCTTGGACAGAAACATCCGGTTATGATACAGTCCCCCATGTTCAAAATACACATGCTCTGACAGCCATTCGTCCATTTGTTTCTGCAACGCCCGGGAAAAGAGATACTCGGTACGGTTCTTTTCCCGTTTCCGGCGGATGGTCAGGGTAGCGGTCTTTCTGTTATAGTCAGAAACCTCCAGCCGAAGAAGCTCGCTGATCTCCAGCCCGTGATAGAACAGAAGTTCCATCATCACCTGGTCCCGGAGACAGACCCGTCTGCGAAAATCACTGTCCAGCTCTTCGTATTCCCGGTCAATGGCATGGAAAAATGCTTCCACTTCCTTTTTCGTCAGCAATGTATCTACGGAAGATTCCCGCGGCGGACGTAAGGTCCGCAAAGGGCGGAACTGTTCCACCACTCCCTGGGATACCAGGTAGGCCAGATAATAACCCAACACCCGCTGTTTCCGATAGACCGTGGAATAGCGGAGTCCCTTTTCCCCGGAAAGATACTCCAGATAGGTCTCCATCTGTGCTTCCCAGCCGGTTTCTGTCCGGTTTGCTTTCTCCTGGTTTGCTTCCACCGTCTTCCCATACTGCGGCTCCTGCTCCTCCAGCCAGAAATAAAACTTCTCCAGATCCATCCGGTATGCCCTGGCTGTCCGCTCATCCAGTCCCCGGCTGATCACTTGGGCACTGATGAAATCCTCTATTCTGTTTGGGAAATTTTGACTGGATATCATCTGGAGAACGCCTCCTTTTTATTCTTAAGCCAACCGTTTCCTTCCAAGGTTAAGCAACAACCCGGGAGATGCATGAAGCCAATACATCTGACATGAATATCAAGCCCCATTTACTTTGAGATTTGTGCAGCGGTATTCTGCCAGACATGATATACTTACACCATACCGGCTCCCGCTGACCATTGGGATATACACCTTCCATTGCAAGCCCAGCATTTTCCTTTAAATAAAATATCTTATGTGCATATAAGAACAGATGTTTCAGAATCCCGATGCCCCGCTCTTCCCGGCCTATTCCTTTCGCAGATTTCCCCAATCCCCGAAAAACCCGGTCCGCCCCAGCATCTGTCTGCATTTTCCTACCCGGCCTGACCATAAATCTGACCACAAATAGGGCCATGGATCTGGTCATAAAAGGACGACAGAACATCCAGATGCTTCCGCTTGGTATCCATGGATGGATGCACATACCGGTTCAATGTGATCTGCACGTCCGAATGCCCCAGCAGTTCGCTGAGGCTCTTCACATCCGTACCGCCTTCGATGCAGTTGGTGGCAAATGTATGGCGAAGTGTGTGGAAGTTGTGATTCTCCACTCCCGCTTCTTTCAGAATCCTTTTAAAATGATTCTGCATGGTTCTGGGTTCCAGGGGCTTATTCCCGCCAAACAGGTAGTCTCCCGTTTTCCATGGGGTTTCCCTGCCGGGACTCTCTTCCCTCCAGTCCTGGAGCCGGAGCAACAGCTTCCATACCGCATCCGTAATGGGAATCTCCCGCCGGGAATGCTCTGTCTTTGGCTCTGTCTCCCAGAGAACCGTCTTTGTCTGGAAGCCTTCCATATAGAGCCGCTGCACGGTCCGGTTGATGGTAATGGTCCGGACGACAAAATCCATATCCTCCCATCGCAAAGCGCACACCTCCCCCAGCCGAAGTCCCGTATACAGACACAGCAGTACCGCGATCTTAAAAAGGTCCTGCCCGCAGGTCAGGACCGCAAAAAGCTTTCTCTGTTCTTTTCTGGAAAATGTTTGTGCCGGCTGGCTGCTCCCCCGTTCCGCCCCCTCCGGGCGCTGGAGTATCGGCATGGCCACCCCATACCTTTGGGAAGCAAATTTTAAAATCTGATTCAGCACACAGTAGATGCTTTTCCGGACACTGTCTGTCAAACCCTCGGGAATCTGTTCCCGGACAAAGGTATCCGTAATCCGGGACAAGTCTGTATCCTGAAAAACAGTCTGGAGATATTTTTCGTAGACCAGTTTATATTTCACGTAAGTGGAGGCTTTTCTTGTCTTTTTTACCTGAGCCAGCCACTTCTGGGCCAGATCGGTAAATTGCAGATGGACCGGTAACCCGCCAAGGCTTTGCATCATTCCGGAACCTGCTGCTTCTCCCAAATGTCCTACTGCCCCGGCCTCCGGCAGCTCTTCCTGCCGTATCTCACTCTGCCTCTTTTCCCTGGCCAGCTTTCCCCTGGCTTCCGCATAGCTTTTTCCATAGACGGACCGGTAAACCTTCTTTCCCTTTTCTGCGCTGTACACCCCATAGCGTCCTTCCCACCGTCCGTCTTTTCTTTTCCGGATATTTTCTCCGTGCCTTGCCATAACCGTCCCCTTTCTTTTTCTTTGGATTTGACCACAAATCTGACCCTAAAATCCATGATACCACCCATTTTTCTCCTGCACTGCCCTGGATTTACAAAAAATCATAAAAAATTAAGTAGCAATTTCCGTCAACATGTGGTAGAATTACGACGATGTAAGTAAGTCAGATGAAAAAAGAATTGATTTTGCTAATAAAATAGGTCTTATTTTCCCTTTACAGATTGGGGAAATCTAGGAAAAACAAGTGTCCGGTTCCCAGCCGGACACTTGTTTACTTGTTTAAATCCCAATGCTTCTATGTTGTTTTAACTTGAATCTCTCACACGAATATGCTATATTGATTACACAGCAAAACAGTCAGAACGCATTAGCATGGTGGGATCAGTAGATGGCACATTTATTTGACATTTCAAAATTCAATTCATATAAAGAGGATAACCGACGTGAGGTAAAAAGAGCTCATGGAGGTCTTCCCACTGCCTTATGGGACACCTATTCTGCTTTCGCCAACTGTTATGGCGGGGTTATCATTCTTGGTGTATCGGAATATAAAGATGGCTCCTGGCGGACTACTGGTTTGAAAAGAACCGACACGGAAAAGCTCCTAAAAGAATTCTGGAATACTGTAAACAACCGCAAAAAGGTCAATATTAACCTTCTTTCTGATCAGGATGTGGAAATATATCCTATGGAAGAAGATATTATACTGGTCATTTACGTGCCCATGGCCAAACGGGAGCAAAGGCCAGTCTATATTAATGATGATCTGTTTGGCGGAACATTCCGCAGAAATTATGATGGCGATTATCACTGCACCAGGCTTCAGGTGAAAGCCATGCTGCGAGACCAGACTGACAACACTATGGACATGGTTACTCTGGACCGCGTGCCCATAGAGGATTTGAACTACGAAACTATCCATGGATACCGGAACCGTCATAGAACCCTTAAAGATGGTCATCCATTTGAACGCCTGGATGATGCACAATATCTCCGCAGCATTGGTGCCGCAGCAATTTCTGATGAAGATCAGCATCTACATCCCACAGCCGCCGGGATGCTCATGTTTGGTGATGAGTACAACATTGTGCGTCATTTCCCGGATTATTTTTTGGATTATCGGGAAATGCTGGACCCAGTAATCCGATGGACAGACCGTCTACAATCCAGTTCTGGAGAATGGTCTGGCAATCTGTTTGATTTTTATTTCAGAGTGTACAATAAAATCATCAAGGACATCAAGGTCCCCTTCAAGATACTTGGCGGTGACCGCATTGATGATACCCCAGTCCACCAGGCATTGAGGGAAGCCTTAGCCAATTGCCTGGTGAACACAGATTTCTACGGAGTACGTGGCATTGTTATCCGAAAGGACCCGGACAAACTGGTTCTGGAAAATCCCGGATATATCAGAACCGGAAAAGATCAGATGCGAATAGGCGGAATATCTGACCCGCGCAATAAAACCCTTTTGAAAATGTTCAATCTTATTAATATCGGAGAACGTGCCGGAAGCGGCGTTCCCAACATATTTAATGTCTGGAACGATGAAGGCTGGACGGAACCGAAGATTGAAGAACAGTTCGACCCGGACCGTACTATCCTGACACTGGAATTTACTCCAAAAGTTCCCGCAACGATAGAAAAAAGTGGCGGAAAAAAAGTGGCGGAAAAAAGTGGCGGAAAAAAAGTGGCGGAAAAAGACAGCGGAAAAACGGTAACACAAAAAACTTTGAAGCACTATGAAGCCATCCTCAACTCTATGCAACCAGGTGTATGGTATAAGGCCGCAGAATTCGCCCATATCGTCCCTGTAAAGGAATCCAGAATTAAGGTGCTGCTCAGTAATCTGGTGAATACCGGGAAGCTGGATACAACTGGCAATACAAAGGGTAAAATGTATCGAAAAACAAAATACCCGCAGTGAACCAAAGGGGCAGGAAACTGCCCCTTCTAAACTGCTCCCAAAACAACTGCTTCCAACACCATATTACGCCCCGCTCACACAATCTCCTCCAGTGCACAGACCTCCACATCTTCCGCTTTCAGCGCATCCCGAATCCGCTGCACAAAAGCAAGAGCCTTCTCCCCGTCCCCATGGACACACACCGAATCCGCCCGGATGGGAATATCCTTTCCGGTAATGGCAGTCACCTTCTGCTCCTTTACCATCCGCACCACCCGGGCGATGGCCTCATTCTCATCAGTGATCATGGCCCCAGGCCTGCCGCGGCTGACCAGGGTTCCGTCCTCCTCGTAGGCCCGGTCCGCAAAGACCTCCAGGGCCGTGCGCAGGCCCAGAGCCTTTGCCGCGCGGACCAGTTCTCCGCCGCTTAAGGCCAGGACAATCAGGTCCTTGTCAAACTCCGCAATGGCCTGGCAGATTCCCTTTGACAGCTCATAATCCTTAGCTGCCATATTGTACAGCGCCCCATGAGGCTTTACATGCTGCATCCGGATGCCGGCAGCGCGGCAGAACCCGTCCAGGGCTCCCAGCTGGTACAGCACATAGGCCCTTGCCTCTGCCGGGGTGATAACCATGTTCCTTCTTCCGAATCCCATCAGGTCCGGGAAGCCGGGATGAGCCCCTGCCCGGATTCCCGCTTCCCTGACCATGGCTATGGTCTTTGCCATGACCACCGGGTCCGAGGCATGGTAGCCGCAGGCCACGTTGGCCGAAGTGATCAGGGGAATCACCTGGTCATCCATCCCCAAAGTGTATCTTCCAAAGCTTTCGCCCAGGTCACTGTTCAAATCTACACGGTACATATTCTCCTCCTTTAAACCCCTGCTTCAGCCGCGGGCCGGCCACGCCTATACAAAAAGCATGGAGGGCTGGCCTGTGACGTCTCTTTTGTCCCCTTTTCCCGTCCCGTAAACGGTAAAGTTTTCCATCCGTTTCTATACCTCCGGCACTTCCGGCGCCTTTTCCTTCAGATTCATAAACTTCTCAATAAATCCTGTATCTGCCTGCCCTTCCCGAAATACCCTGCTGCGGATGATCTGGTACTGGAAGTCCAGGTTGGTGTCCACTCCTGTAACCACCATCTCATCCAGGGCCGCCATCATCTTGCGGATGGCTGCGTCCCGGTCCGGGGCATGGACCATGACCTTGGCGATCATGGAGTCGTACTCTGCCGGAATCTCATAGCCTGCATACAGAGCCGTGTCCACCCGGACCCCGTTGCCTGCGGGAAGATGAATGTGCTCCACCACGCCGGGACTGGGCATAAAGTTGTGCCCCGGCATCTCCGCATTGACCCGGCACTCAATGGCATGGCCCCTGGGCTTTATCTGGTCCTGGGTAAAGCTGAGAGGCTCTCCCATGGCTACCCGGATCTGTTCTATAATCAGGTCCGTGCCCGTAACCATTTCCGTGACTCCATGCTCCACCTGAATCCTGGTATTCATCTCCATGAAGAAAAATTCCCCGCCGGGACTGACAATGTATTCAATGGTCCCGGCATTGGTATACCCCACAGTCTTAGCCGCCAGCACCGCATATTCACTCATCTTCTGCCGGGTGGCGTCGTCAATGGCCGGGGACGGGGATTCCTCAATCAGCTTCTGGTGGTTGCGCTGGACCGAACAGTCCCGGTCCCCAAGGGCAACCACATGTCCCTGGCTGTCCGCTATGATCTGGATCTCCACATGTCTGGGATTCTCGATAAAACGCTCCAGATACATGGTGTCATCCCCAAAGGCATTGGCCGACTCCCGCTGGGCCAGGTTAAACTGGAACTCGAATTCCTCCTCACCGGCTGCCACCCGCATCCCCTTGCCTCCGCCGCCGGAGGAGGCCTTGATCATCACCGGATAGCCGATGGTTTCTGCCAGCAGCTTCCCGGCCTCGGCGTCATACACCGGCTCCCGGGTGCCCGGGACTACCGGAACCCCGGCATCCATCATGGTCTTTCTGGCCTGGGACTTATTGCCCATCCGGTCGATGACATCCGGGTCCGGCCCGATAAACAGAATCCCGTTTTCCGCACATTTCCGCGCAAAAACGCTGTTTTCCGAGAGAAATCCAAAGCCCGGATGAATGGCGTCCGCGTCCACATTCAGGGCTGCGGAAATGATCCGGTCCATATTCAGATAGCTGTCCCGGGCCGGTCCCTCCCCAATACAGATCCGCTGGTCCGCCAGCTGGGTGTGCAGGCTCTTCTCATCCTCCTTGGAATAGATGGCCACGCTGTAGATCCCCATGTTCCGGCAGGCCCGGATGATCCGCACAGCGATCTCGCCCCGGTTGGCAATCAAAATCTTTTTTATCATGTTTTCCTCCATTCCGTGCGCGTCTTCTGCACAACTAAGGTAACCCTTCCGGCAGGTCTGCCCGTCCCCTGCGTCAGCGGACCGGTTGTCCTGCCGGTTTTACACACCCTGCACTCAGATTCGTTTCACACGGAACAGGGGCTGCCCATATTCCACTTTCTGCTCGTTGCTGACCAGCACTGCCTCGATTTCGCAGTCATACTCGCACTGGATCTCATTCATCAGCTTCATGGCCTCCAGGATACAGACGGTCTGCCCCTCCTTCACCCGGTCCCCAACCCGCACAAATGCCGGTACATCCGGCGCCGCTGCCGAGTAAAAGGTTCCTACAATAGGGGATGTGATGAACAGGGACTCTTCCTCCTCTGCCGCTGTTCCCGTAACCGCAGCCGGCGTCCCCTGGGCCACCCCGCTTCCGGGCACTGCCGGAATCCCCGCCGTTACAATGGGCGGATGCTCCCGCTTGCTCATGGTGATCTTCATGTCGCCTTCCTTATATGTGAATTCCTTTAAGGAAGAATCCTCGATTATCTTTACTAATCCTGCAATCTTCTCCAAATCCATACCGCATTTTCCTTTCCTCTATATTCCGTGATCACTGTGCACCGTGTCTGCTAACCTCATGCTGCGCCTTTGGCTTGCATTCGCTAAGCAGGCAGGTGTATGTTCTCACTAAGTTCATGCTGCGCCTTCGGCTTGCATTCACTAAGTGATCACTATAAAAACAGCCTTCGAATTCTTCTGGATGTCTGCCGGCATTCCAGCACCTCTTTACAAGGCCGGTGAATCCGCTTGCGCATCTGGTTTAACTCTTCCAGTTCCTCCAGATACAGCCGCTGGGCTTCCTGGACACTGACCGCCTTGAAACGGACCTTGTGGTCGGTCTTGCGCTGGACCAGCCAGGGAATATCCACCGAAGCCACCGTGGCGATCTTGGGATAGCCCCCGGTAGTCTGGCGGTCTGCCAGCAGGATAATGGGCTTTCCGTGGGCCGGCACCTGCACGGACCCAAAGGCAATGCCGTCGGAAATCATATCGCCCGTATCTTTTCTCGTGATATAGGGTCCCTCCAGACGGCAGCCCATCCGGTCGAAATCACTGGTTACGGTATATTCACTGGTAAGAAATGTCTCGATCCCCTGCTTTCCGAAGAGATCATCCTGGGGGCCCATGACTACCCGCAGCACCACGCTTTCCTGGTTGAATTCATCCAGATCCAGGGTCCGGGAAAGGAAGAAGGGAAGATATCTCCGCTTGATTCGGAAACCGATATAGTCACCGTCCTGCAGTTTTCTTCCTTTAAACCCTCCAATGGAACTCTTCATATTGGTACAACGGCTTCCCATGACAACCGGAACCTTCAGATAGCTGGAAAAAGCAATGTACCCACGGCTGCCGGTCCGGGCGCTGCCGAATTTCAGCACATCCCCTTTATGGATATCAATGGCTGTGTACATCGGCGCCGGTTCCCCGTTGATGGTAGGCTGGAAATCTCCCCCGGTTATGGCAATCAGGGTGCCTGCCGTAAACTCCAGGGTAGGCCCGATCAGGGAAAACTCCAGAACGGCTTCATTTTCCGGATTGTCCAGAAGCAGATTGGCGATCTTGAAGGAACGGACATCCATGACTCCGGCCACCGGGAAGCCCTGGCTCTGGTAGCCGGTACGCCCCAGGTCCTGGACCGTGGTCATCATACCTGCTTTTATAATACGAATCCCCATGTTACACCTCCTCGTGAACCACACACTGGTAATCGCCGCTGTCCACCAGCCCCTGAATCCGCCGGTACTCTGCCTCATCAACAGGTACAAAGCGGATATAGTTGCCTGCCTCCACCAGAATGGGCACCTCCCGTTCCGGGTCATAGGTCTTTACCGGTGTCATGCCCATCAGCTGCCATCCGCCTGGGGAGTCCAGGGGATAGATCCCGGTCTGGGAGCCGCCGATGCCCACGCTTCCCGCACGGATTTTCAGCCGGGGATTGGACAGTCTGGGAGTATGAATCCGCTCATCCAGACCTCCCAGATAGCAGAAGCCAGGGAGAAATCCCAGCATATAGATCAGGTAATCCCTGGAGCTGTGGATATCGATAACCTCTGCCTCACTTAAGCCTGCATGCTGGGCAATGGTGGCCAGGTCCGGGCCGTATTCCCCTCCATAGACCACGGGAATCTGAAAAATCTTCCGCTTTTCCGCGCCAACCTTGATATCCATCCGCACCAGGCTTTCCAGACGTTTCTTCATCTTGTCATAGCGGACCACCCGGGGATCATAGTTGACCAGCAGGGAACAGAAGGCGGGAATCACGTCCACCACACCCTCAATATGCTGCTCCCTCATTAACTGCACGGTAGCCGCAATCTTGCGGTTAATATCCGGGCTGATCTCTTTTCCAAACTCTACCAGCAGGGAAGAATCCCCTGCTGTCAAAATTCTGATATTCTGCATAAGATTTGGGAATTACGCTCCTTTCTTCTGCCAAAGATGCGGCAGTAATATGGAATAACCATGGTCAAAAAGGCGCAATCATCGTTCTGATCACACCTTTCTGAAGCTTTTTGCCGTTATATTAGATCAATTTCCCCATGTTGGACATAAAGGTGGTGCCGCCCAGATATGCGGAAATCAGTACCACGATGACGCCCAGCACCAGCAGGACCGCAGGGTGGGAGTAATGCTCACCCATAATGTCCTTTCTCCTGGCTGCAATCAGACAGATCCCCAGGGTGATGGGCAGGATCAGACCGTTCAGCGCACCGGCCAGAACCAGCAGGGTTGCCGGCTGTCCCAGCAGCACCATGATGATGGTGGACACGGTGATAAAGCCGATAATCACCCAGTTCTCCTTCTCCGCAATGGCCGGATGGAACGTCTTTAAGAAGGACACGGAAGTGTAAGCCGCGCCGATGATGGAGGTAATGGCTGCACACAGCAGTACCAGCCCTGCAAACCGGTAGCCCAGCTCCCCGGCTCCCAGACGGAAGGCATCTGCCGCCGGGTTGCCGGCATCCAGGGTCACGCCCTCAGCCAGCCGGGTCACCACACCCAGCACTGCCAGGAACAGGAAGATCCGGACAATGGTCGCAATTCCCATACCCATCAGGGAGCTTTTGTTAATCTCCTTCAGATTCTCCTCGCCTGTGATACCTCCGTCAATCAGCCGGTGTGCGCCGGAGAAGGTAATGTATCCGCCAACGGTACCACCGATCAGGGTGATAATGGCCGGAACCAGATTGGAAACTCCTGCGGAAGGAACAAATGTATTCTTTAAGGCATCCCCCACCGGCGGCTTTACCACGATGATGATGCCGAAGATTACCACGATCATGATGCCCCCCAGAACCTTGGCCAGGGTGTCCATGGCAGACTTGGCATTCTTAACCAGAAATACTGCGATGGCAATGGCACCGGCCAGGACGCAGCCTACGGAAGTAGGAATTCCCAGAAGGGTATTAAAGCCCAGGGCACCGCCGCCTACATTTCCGATATTAAAGGCCAGCCCTCCCAGGGCTACCATAAAGGCCACGAAGTATCCCAGGCCCGGAAGCACCTTGTTGGCCACATCCTGGCCCCTGAGGCCGGACACGCACAGTACCCGCCAGATGTTAAGCTGGGCAATGGCTGCCAGAATAATGGACACCAGAATGACGAATCCAAAACTGCCTTTATGGGTGCCGGTAAACTGGGCTGTCTGGGTCAGAAATCCGGGCCCGATGGCTGAGGTAGCCATCAAAAATGCCGCACCGATCAGTGCTCCGCTGCTTTTCTTCTCTTTCATAGGTAAATCCTCCTTTTCATTCCCAATATGCTGTAGCCGGGTCCATTTGGTTAAGGCATATTATATGCAATCGGCCCTGTCTTGTCAAATCCAGCACAATTTTTATCATGTTGATATCACAATCTTTTTATTGTGATGCAGGATAAAAACAGGAACCCATTCTTTATTTATCCAGTTTTTCAGCTTTTTATTCCTGATCCGGGACAGAAAAAGGAGGGAAACCGGCCCAGTCAAAACAAATATAACATCTTTTTACTTGTAACAATGTAAAGCAGTGAAGCGTGTCCAAAAGCGGTATTCCACATTGGTGAATAAATCCGTTTTCAGACACGCTTCCTTTTATTCTTCTCCCATTCCGATCAGGTCAAACTTCTCCCTGGAAATCGTCACCTCATAGCTTTTTTTCCGGGGAACCGGGTACTTCACCCAGATCGTCCGATCTGACAGATTATAATACCAGCCGGATTCTGCTTCCTCCCAGCCGTCCCGCACCAGATAGCGGGGAACCGCTTCCCCGTCAACGGTTACCCAGAACGCTCCTTTCTGCCTGCTGACCAGCCGGATGGTCATCCGCTTTAGCGGACTCTCATAGGTTCCCTGGGTATCAAAGCCAATTACGGTCCTGTCCCCGGCCTTTACATCAATGACGGTCCTTGCATATACGCCCTTCTTATAGTCCTCGGTATGTCCGTCGTCGTCGTAGAGTACAAAGCTGGTGTCCGTATCCGCGCTTACCAGCAGGTCTGCCTGGGTCATGGTATCCGCAAGAATGTGCTTTACATCCTCGCTGGTCACATACACGCCGCTGCCTCTTAAGAACATGGGTATGCTGCCCAAATCCACCGGGATCGTGATGGTCTGTCCCCCCTGGTACTCCTTCATGTGGTCATGCATGTCAAACCAGCGGCAGCCTGCCGGCAGATAGATGGTGCGGGTAACTGCTCCCGGCTCCACCACATTGGCTACCAGCACACTCTTTCCCAGCAGGAAAGTCAGGTTCTCGTCCCTGTAGCAGTTCGCATCCTCCGGGAATTCCAGGAACAAGGGACGCATGGCCGGCATACCGTTTACGCTGGCCTCATACATCAGGCTGTACAGGTAAGGAAGCATCCGGTAACGCTGGGCAAAGGCTTCCCGCACATACCGGTTATTTTCCTCATACATCCATGGCTGGGTTACGGTATTGTCATTGTTGGCGGAATTCAGGCAGAACCGGGGCTGGAAGATTCCGTTCTGTATCCAGCGCAGCAGCAGCTCTGCGTCCGGAGCACCTCCTGCAAAACCGCCGATATCACAGCCCATGTTGGCACAGCCGGAAAGCCCCATGCCCAGGATGGTTGCAATGTTGAACTTTACGGTCTTCCAGTCCGTCAGGTTGTCGCCGCCCCATACCTGGGCATAGCGCTGGATGCCTGCGTAGCCTGCACGGTTGATAATGTAGGGACGCTCCCCGGGATAGACCTGGGCAATGGCCTGCTTTGCCAGAAAAGCCATCAGGTTGGAATGGAGAATCTTAAGCTCCGCCATGGTTCCGCCCCTGCCCTCAAAGTCACATCTGGCATTCCGGTCCTCCACGCCGTCCATCTCGCAGTTGTCATTCCACACAGTCTTTGTGCCCATCTTCAGGATATTCTCTTCCAGAAGCTCCTTCCATACCTGTCTGGCCCTGGGGTTTGTAAAGTCGAAGAAGCGCCCCTCTCCGCCCCACCATCTTCCGTAGTAGTCACCGTCACCTTCGGGATTTTTGATAAATACCTGGTTCTTCTCAAAGCGTTCCATATAGGGGTGGTTCTTTAAGATCCCCGGCTTTAAGTTGGGAATCACGTTGATGCCCCTGGCATTCATCTTTGCAAAGAATTCCTCCGGCCTGGGAAACCGTTTACGGTTCCAGTTGAACACGTAGCGCAGGTTATCCTCCTCACCGCTGGAATAGCCGGACGCCAGCCAGAAGTTGTCAATCAGGATCTCCTCCTTGTCATGCTTGTCCATGACCTGGTAGATCTCCTTGTCACAGTCCTTTTCCAGCTCTGCATAATACATGGTGGACGCGCAGTACCCCAGGGACTGACGGGTAGGCAGGGCTGTCCGTCCGGTCAGCAGGGTATACCGGTCAATGACCGATGCCATGTCCGGACCGTTCAGCAGGAACAGATCCAGGTCACCTCCGTCTGTCTGGTAGTAACAGTAGCGGTCCCAGTAGCCTGACAGCTCCTGGCCCATATCAAATACGCTGTCATAGGAGTTGTGGTAAAATAAGCCTATGGCATGAATATCCTTCTCATTGACCCGGATGTAGAAGGGGATATGTTTGTACATAGGATCTCCCTTTTCCGGGTCATGGCCAATGGCATCCTTAGGGGACATCCGCAGACGCCTTCCCTTCTTGTCCAGATGGCCGGTCTTTTCGCCAAAACCGTAGAAATGGTCCAGGGCCGGATCAATTCTGGAAAAGTGGGACAGACGGCCCAGCTGGTCTTCCTCAAAGGCCCGTTCCTTTAAGTCCTGGTAGATGATTTTGCCGTCCAGGTTTTTCAGGGTCATATATACCGGCTTCCGGTTTACCTCCAGTATGCAGGTCTTTGTAGAGAATACCAGCTTGTCCTCCTGCTCCCGGCAGGGAACATCCAGGGCCTTTATCCGTACCCGTTCCCCCTGGAGCAGCCCGTCCATACGGTCTGCCCAGGCAGTGGTTACCAGGGTATAGGATTCCTCCTTAAAATCCTTCCGGAAGCTTACGCGGAACCGGATAATGTCATCAGTCATAAATATCAGCAGAATATCGGCGGCATCCCCGTGAAGGATGTAGCCTGCGTCTGTCTTTTCCATGGATATCAGTTGGCGCAGCAGCATGTTCTTTATCTCCTTTACATACCGATCAAATCAAAATCCTCAAAGGAAACCGTAAGTCTCACATCTTTCCCCGGATTGTTATATTTTACCAGCACAGCCCGTCTGGTCTGGCTGTAGTACCATCCGGTCTCTGCCGCCTCAAATTTCCTGCGGTTCAGATAATGTTCCAGCTTCTGTCCGTCCAGGCTTACCCAGAAGGGGCTTCTGTCCTTGCGGATCATCTCCACGGTAACCGTCTCAACCGTATCCCGGTAGCTTCCCTCACCGGCAAAGTCTACCGTCACCACCTGTGTCCCTTTGACGTCGATGGCTGTCCTGCGGAAAATCCCTTTCCGAAAATCATTGGTTCTTCCGTCATCATCATACAGGACGAACCGGGAGCCTGCGGCTGCCGGGGCAATGACCAGATGCAGGTCCTTTACACAGTCCTTTTCCATATTCATCATCTGGTTATCTGCAAGAGCCAGAATTCCTCCCTCCCTCAGGAACATGGGAATGGTCTTAAGCGTCACCGGAACCGTTATGGTCTGTCCCCCCTCATAGCAGCGGTAGTGGTCGTTTAAGTCATACCACTTACAGCCCTCTGGCAGGTATACACTGCGGCTTACGGCCCCTTTCTCGATAACATTGGCCACCAGCAGACTCCTGCCGAAAAGGAAGTCAAAACTGTTGTCATAGGTATTTTCATCCTCCTGGAACTCATATACCAGTGCCCTCATGATGGGGGCCCCTGTCTGTGCTGCCTCGTATTCGCAGGAGTACAGGTAGGGCTCCATGCGGTAACGGAGCAGGATGGCATCGCGGATCATATCCGCACTGTCACGGAACATCCAGGGCTCGGTCACGGTATTGTCATTGCTGGCCGAATGAATGGAGAACCGGGCCTGGAAGATTCCCTGCTGCACCCACCGCACAAACAGCTCCTCTTCCGGAGCCCCGCCGGCGAAACCGCCGATATCCGCACCTTCATTGGGCTGACCGGAAAGTCCCATTCCGGTGATTGTGGGAATGTTGTATTTCAGGGATTTCCAGCTGGTGTAATTGTCGCCGCACCAGGTCTGGGCATAGCGCTGAATGCCGCTGCTGCCGCTGCGGCACACAGAGTAGGGTCTTGCATCCGGGTCATGTTCCCTTACCGCGTCATTACTCAGCTTGCACATAAGGGTACTCATCAGGGGCTTCAGCTGTCCGATGGTTCCGCCTTTGCCGTCAAAATCCACCCTGGCATCCTTGTCCAGCAGGCTGTCATACTCACAGTTGTCATTCCAGATGGAGTTGGTTCCTACTGCTATGACATTTTTAATCAGATATTCCTTCCATGCCTCACGGGCTTTGGACCTGGTGAAATCCCAGAATGCCCCGGGGCCGCCCCACCACCGTCCTACCGCGCAGGTGTCCGGATTCCGGCTGTCCTTTACGAACACGTCCCTGGCGGCAAACTCTCCAAACCATGGATGGCACAGGAGGATTCCCGGCTTAATATTGGGAACATTTTCCGCGCCTTTATCCTGCATGGCGTGGAAGTAGGCGGAAGGGTCCTTGAACCGTTCCGTATTCCAGGTAAATACGCACCGCTTATTTCCCACGCTGGTGTAGCCGGAAGATAAATGGAAACCGTCAATGGGAAAGCCTTCCTCCCGGATGGTGTCAATAAAGCCCAGTACCGCATCGTCACTGTCCCTGTCCAGCTCCGGATAGAACATGGAACTTCCCTGATAGCCTATGGCCCGCTTGGGAAGCAGTACCGGACGGCCGGTCAGCAGGGTATAGTTATCTACAATGCGGGAAATGGTATTGCCTCCCAGCAAAAACAGGTCAATATCCCCGCCGTCTGCCTGCCAGTATGTATACCGCTGCCAGTAATTGCTTTTCTCACAGCCCATGTTAAAGCAGGACTCATAAAAATTGTGGTAGAACACTCCCACGGCCTTCCTGGTACTGCGGCTTAACCGGATATAGAAGGGAATGTGTTTGTAAAGGGTATCCGTCTTCTCCGGGTCATAGCCCATGGCATCCGTGGCCCGCTGCCGCAGAAAGGTCTTATTTTTGTTAAGGACGCCTGTCTTTTCACCGAAACCGTAAAAGCAGTCCTCTTCCTCCATACAGGAGTAATGGTTCACCCTGTGATTGGAATCCAGCGTACAGAAGGCACCGGGAAGGTCACTGTAAAGCAGGCTTCCTTCCCTGTCATAAAGGGCAAAGCCGATGGGGTCTTTTGTGAACACCAGCCGGACCTTTCCCGTTTCAAAAGTAATCTCCTTCTCATTCTCCACAGCTTCCGGAATCACCGGCTCCACCCGGGTGCGTTCCCCTGCAAACAGGCTGTCCAGCCGGTCCTCCCAGGCAGTCGTCATCAGCACATAGGACTCTTCCGGAAACGTCCGGTCAAAAGATATGCGTACCCGCACGATCTCGTCGGTAACAAAGATCACCTTGATATCCGCACAGTTGGTGTGTAGTATCCATGCACCCCTGCCTTTATCAGCGCCCGTAAATTGTGTACAAACATCCATGGTTCTGTCTCCGTTCGTTTTTATATATTTTTACCACATGCTGGGCACAAGGCCGCACAGATAAGGAACCAGCAGCGGAATCGCCGGAATAAAGCTCACCAGCAACAGTGCCACTACCATGGCCGAAAAGATCGGCACAATATATCTGGTGACACCCTCAATTTTCACATGGCCCACCCCGCAGCCTACAAACAGGCAGGAGCCTACCGGCGGTGTCACAGAACCGATCCCCAGGTTCATAATCAGCATCAGACCGAAGTGTACCGGACTCATCCCTACGCTGGTGGCGATGGGAAGGAAGATAGGGGTAAAGATCAGAACCGCAGGGGTCAGATCCAGGAACATCCCCATGACCAGCAGGAACACATTCATGATCAGAATGATCACATAGCGGTTGCTGGAAATGCTCATAAGTCCATCACTGATCGCTGCCGGAATACCGGTATAGGACATGACATAGGACATGATGGAGGAAGATGCAATCAGGAACAGAATGGTTGCAGAGCTTCTCATGGTATCGGCCAGCAGATTATAAAAGGTCTTAAAATCCATCTCCCGGTAAATAATGGCCAGAAGGCCGCAGTACAAGCACATGACAACTCCTGCCTCCGTAGCCGTGAAAATCCCCGACAGAATACCGCCCATAACGATAATCACCGCCAGAAGGGACGGTACCGCGTCCAGCCAGATCTTCCATGCCGGATCTGCCTCCTTGACGGAAGATGCCTTATAGCCTTTCCGGACAGCAAGGAAAATGGCCAGGGCCGCCACGGCAATTCCCAGCAGACCGCCGGTAAGATAACCGCCCATGAACAAAGCCGCCACAGACACTCCCCCGGCTGTGATGGAGTAAAGGATCAGCGGGCCGGAGGGGGGAATCAGAATCCCGGTAGGTGCAGAGCAGATATTGACAGCAGCGGAATAGTTGGGATCATACCCCTCGTCTGCCTCCAGGGGACTCATAATGGAACCCATGGCGGAGGTGGCTGCCACCGAAGAACCGGACACTGCACCGAAAAACATATTGGCAAGTACATTGGTGGCTGCCAGATATCCGGGCACCCAGCCTACCAGCAGTCTGGCAAGACGGACCAGACGTTTGGCGATTCCGCCCTTATTCATAATATTCCCGCCCAGGGAGAAGAAGGGCAGGGCCAGAAGTGAGAAGGAATCGCAGCCGGAAAAGCATCTCTGGGCCGCTGTCAGGGCAAAGACATTGCCATCCATCCCGCACATGACCGCTGTAATGATGGAGGCGATACCAATCCCGGCGGAGATAGGCACACCTGCGAAAAGCATCACGAAAAACGAGCCAAACAGCATTAACACAGCCTGAATAACCATGCTTATTTACCTCCTTTGCTGTTGATGTAAATCTGTACGTATTTGATGACTCTGGCCATCACAATAAAAATGCCAGAGAGCGGAAGGCACGCGTAAAGCAGCTTAAAGGAAATACGCATCACAGAGGACTGGTTGGTGGCATTCATCACCAGCTTAAAGCCTCCGAAAATAAATACATAACACACAAAGAACAGGATCGACGCCTCAATGAACACCAGCAGGGCCGTCCGGACACCGCCCTTTACCCGGTCCTTTACCAGATCCAGGGCCAGATGCTCGTCCTTATAGAAGCAGTAGGCAGAGCCCAGCATGGAGGCCCAGATCAGCACATAGCGCAAAAATTCATCTGTAAACGTAGAAGGATTCTTCAATACCCACCGGGAGGTAATCTGCCATGTTCCCCCTGCCAGAAGCGCAAACATGGCAGCCGCCATGATAAAACGCATAACCGTGTCCAAAATCTCCTCAAACTTTTTCAAAGTCCCACCTCTTTACTTTCCTGCGTTCTGAATCTTCTCCACAACCGCATAAACATCAGGAGAACTGCTCTTTAAGTTTTCATAGATGGACTGGCAGGCTTCCTGGAAGGCGGCAGTATCCACATCCTCCACAAAGGTAACATTGTTCTGCTGGGCAGCCGTTTTCACTTCCTCCTCAAACTCGGCCCAACGGGTCTTGTAGGATTCTGTGGCAGCGGCAGCCGTTTCGGTCATAATCTTTTTCTGGCTGTCGCTCATCTGGTTCCATACCTTGGCAGAGATCACGATAATATCCGGAATACGGGTGTGCTCGTCATAGCAGTAATACTGGGCTACATCACTGTGGTCACGGAGGGCAGTAATATTGTTCTCTGCGCCGTCCACAACCCCCTGCTGCATGCCTGTATAGATTTCGGAGTAGCTCATAACTGTAGCGGAACCGCCCAGGGCATTCATCATATCAATGGCCATCTGGCTGTCCATGGTGCGGATCTTCAGTCCTTTTAAGTCAGACGGCACACGGACCGGTGTCTTGGCAGTGTAGAAGGAACGTGCACCGGAATCCAGCCAGGTCAGGCCTATGAAACCGTCTCCCTCTGTCATCTTATAGAGTTCCTGGGCAATTTCGCCATCCATCACCTTATAAAAATGATCCTTATCATTGAACACATAGGGAACAGACAAGGCATCCCAGGTACTGTTGAAGTTGCCAAGGGTAGACGCAGACACCTTGGCCATATCCAGCCCGCCTGCCTGAATGGAGGAAATATTGTCCGCCTCACTGCCCAGCTGTCCGTTGGGGATAATCTGGATACTGATGGTACCGCCGGATTTCTCCTTTACATCTGCTGCCCACTCGGTCATCTGGATGTGGACGGCATGGTCCTCCGCAAGTCCATGGCTCAGCTTCAGATTAAAGCTCTGCTCACCGGAGGCTGTCTGTGAAGAACCGGCAGAACTGCCGCCTCCGCAGGCGGTCAGCGTCAATGCTGCCGCTGCTGCCAGTGCCGCTGCCTTCTTTGCATGGTTACGTAATTTCATAATAAACTCCTCCTATATATTATTTTTTAATACTTCAGCGGAAATACCCAGGACTGTCTGCCAGGGACGGCCAGCCGTTCTGCCCCTATGACAGCTGCCGTAAACCAGACCACCTTTCCAGCCGCAGGAAGCGGTACAGGCAGGGCCGGAATATCAAAATATGTATGTTTGTCATTGATTGGCGCAGGACTGCTCTTGGGATTTTTGTAGATATTACTTGCGGTTTCCATACTTTCTCTGTTACTTTTGTCTAATTTTACCAATATATAGAAACAAAATCTCGTCCTTTTGTGACCGAAAACTTGCAAAATGTGATATTTCCAGATATACTTTAGAAAAAGGAAGAAGGAGACCGCTCATGATTGTCCAGAAAATCACCCACTGCACCGATTCTCTGCTTACCCAGGAAATGGCCCAGATCCATCTGGAGGAATGCCAGGTGGCTGTAACCTGGTTCACCAACCAGCACAACAAGCAGTCTGTGGTCCATTCCCACCCTTATCATGAGATTGTTCTTCCGGTCTCCGGCAGTGATGTACAATATTCTTTTCTCGGAAATCTCTACACCCTGCATCCCGGAGAGATGGTTTTCTTCCCGGCGGAAATCTACCATGCAGGCAGATATACTGTGACGGACACGGTTTCTGACCGGCTTGTAGTCCAGATCAGCACCGGTATCTGGGACATGGCTATCCGCCGGTCCGGGCTCAGTGAACCCCAGTGGCAGAAGAACATCGTCATACTGAATGCCCATGCCGTATCCACCTGGGATTTAAGAGGTCTCCTGGAACGGATGGTCCAGATTCCCCATATCCGCAAAGACTGCCAGGAGATTATTCTCTCCAGCGAGCTCATAGAGCTCCAGCTTTTTATCAACCAGCTTGTGGAAGACCAGAATACGGAATTACCAGCCTCCAGCTGTACCAGCACCCTGGTGTCCACCGCTGTGGAATACATCCGCGACCACTACACAGATCCTGGCCTGACCGCGGCTTTCCTTGCCAAATACACCTTTACCAGCCGGGAGCATCTTTCCCGTGCGTTTAAGGAGTACACCATGGAAAGCATCCACGATTATATAAAAAACCTGCGCATGCAGAACTGCCGCCGGGAAATCGCTGCCGGACGCAGTGTCCTGGAAGCCTGCACCAACAGTGGTTTTACCAATTACAGCAGTTTTCTCAAATCCTTCCGCACCCTCCACGGCATGACCCCCATGCAGTACCGGGCCAAGCTTAAAGCAATGGGAACACCAAAGAAGGATTGACAATAAAATTCAAGAATAGTAGAATAGGGTTTACATGCAAAAAAAGCCGCTCCCGTGGCTTTTTTGTATGCCGGAACATGCAAAAGAAACAGGGCTTTCCCGGCCCTGGTGAAAGGAGTCTATTTATGTCTGAAACTGAAATCCGTCCGGAACAGAATAAAATGGGGGTCATGCCCGTAGGGCGGCTGCTGGTTACCATGTCCCTGCCCATGATCATTTCCATGCTGGTCCAGGCCATGTACAATATTATTGACAGCATCTTTGTGGCCCAGTTAGGGGAGCAGGCCCTGACCGCCGTGTCCATGGCCTTCCCCATCCAGAGCCTGATGATCGCCGTGTCCAGCGGAACCTGCGTAGGCGTCAATGCCCTTCTTTCCCGGTCCTTGGGAGAGGGCAATCAGCAGGAAGCTCAGAGAGCTGCGGTCAACGGCATTTTTCTGGCCATCCTGGGGGCTTTGGCCTTTGCCCTCTTTGGAATCTTCGGAACCCGGGCCTACTTTGCCAGCCAGACCGATGATCCTGTGATCATCCAGTACGGAGTCCAGTACCTGACCATCTGTCTGGTGTTTTCCTTTGGCATCTTTATGGAGATTGTGCTGGAACGGATTCTCCAGTCCACCGGACGGACCATCTACAATATGTATTCCCAGGGTGCAGGCGCCATCACCAATATTATCCTGGACCCGGTCATGATCTTCGGGCTGTGCGGCTGTCCGGCCCTTGGCATCAGCGGCGCTGCCATTGCCACGGTTACCGGCCAGATTCTGGCCATGGTGCTGTCCATCTTCTTCAACATCCGGAAGAATCCCGATGTCAGCATCAGCATGCGGGGCTTTAGACCCAGCCTGCCTACTATCCGGGTCATCTATGAGGTAGGCGTTCCTTCTATTATAATGCAGTCCATCAGCTCCGTGATGACCTATTTCCTGAACCTGATTCTGGTAGGCTTTACGGCTACCGCCGTGACGGTGCTGGGTGTGTACTTTAAGCTCCAGAGCTTTATCTTCATGCCCATCTTCGGACTGAACAACGGCATGATCCCCATTATTGCCTTCAACTACGGCGCACGGAACAGAAAGCGCATCATGGACACAGCCAAATTCAGTATCTTCATTGCCGTCTCCATTATGCTGGTGGGGTTTGCCATCTTCCAGGTCTTCACGGCTCCCATGCTGCTGCTGTTCAATGCCTCCCAGCAGATGCTGGAAATCGGAGTTCCGGCCCTGCGGGCCATCAGCTTCAGCTTCCTGTTCGCCGGATACTGCATCATCGTAGGCTCCGTGTTCCAGGCCCTGGGCAATGGGGTTTACAGCCTGCTGACCTCCATTGCCAGACAGCTTCTGTGCCTGCTGCCTCTGGCTTACCTGTTTGCAAAGTATGTGGGACTGGCTGCCGTCTGGTATGCCTTCCCTCTGGCTGAGATTATCTCGGTGATCATGAGTACTGCACTGTTTATCCGGATTTACAAAAAGAAGATTAAGAATCTGGAATAAAAGACAGTAACCGTCCAGATGGGTATCTGAATGGTTACAAAAGATATACAGGAAATCCTTATGCCAGGACTTTTCCCATTGTTCCTGGCATAAGATATTACAATTTACAGTTGCTGCGGCTGCACCGGAAGCCAGCTCCAGGAATGTTCCCATTCACCTGCCCGGCTTCCGGCTCCGGCAAAAACAAACCCCAAACGGAGGATTCCCCCTATGTCCCTGCCAGAATTATTTCTCATCGCTGTCGGCCTTTCCATGGACGCCTTTGCCGTGTCCATCTGCAAGGGCCTTTCCATGTGCCGGTTCTCCCCCAGACATGCCCTGGTCATCGGCGCCTATTTCGGCGGTTTCCAGGCCCTGATGCCTCTGGCCGGCTACCTGCTTGGGGTCCGCTTTCAGGACGCCATCACTGCCTATGACCACTGGATCGCGTTCCTGCTTCTGGGGATCATCGGCTGCAACATGATCCGGGAAGCCCTCCGGGGCGAGGAGGAATCCTGCGACGCCTCCATCGCTGTCAGGGATATGCTGGTCCTGGCCGTGGCCACCAGCATCGACGCCCTGGCCGTGGGAGTGACCTTTGCCTTCCTGCGGGTACAGATTCTTCCGGCTGTGGCCTTTATCGGCTGTACCACCTTTGTGCTTTCCATAGTGGGAGTCCGGGTAGGCACGGTCTTCGGCGCCCGGTACAAGTCCCGGGCTGAGCTGGCCGGCGGAGGGATTCTGGTGCTCATGGGGGTGAAGATCCTGGTGGAGCATCTGGCGGGGTTATAAAAATAAAATCACAACCATTTAGGTACGCGCTAAAGCGTGCCTAAATGGTTACAGATATTTGAAACAGAAAGCCCTGGCTATCAGCCTTTACAAGGCTTTCTTTTTATTTTTTCAGCAAATCACTGATTGCCATAAACTGCTCTCTTGTCTGGTCCAGTATATCAATGGTATCCCCAACGTCTAATGCATAGGCATTCTGACCGCTGTAGGAGGTCACGGCTTCCCCATAGTCTTTGTTTTCTTCTGTTATTTTTCTGACAGCCTTATTCAGCTTTTCAATAACCGCCGGATCAGTCCCTTTGGGAGCCAGAAGAAGAAACAGATTATTAATTGCCAGCCCTTCTACACCAGCCTCCTCTGCTGTAGGTACATCCGGAAGTGCCTCACTGCGGGACCCCATCAGGGTACAAAGCGGACGAAGATCCCCACTTTCTATATACTCCTTGCCAATTCCATATCCGGCGATACAACAGTCCACCTGTCCTCCCAGAAGGGATATAATCCGATCTGAACCGTCTGCTGCGTCCACCAGGGCGAACTCTGCTCCTGCTTTTTGCAGCATCATGGCTGCCGCATACACAGAACCACCCATGCTCACCCCTATCGTCAGTTTCCCTGGTGCATCTTTTGTTGCCGCTACAAGCTCCTCCATCGTCTTATAAGGAGAATCTGCCCGAACCCATATCATTTCTCCGCTATGCTTGGCAAAGATCCCCACCGGATCTGAGACCGTATAATCATAGTCCACCAGTCCGTTGGCTTCATTGGCACTTAAAGCGCAGGTATTGTTGACATAAAATGTGTAGCCATCGGGTTCCTTCTTCATCAGGTCATCCATGCCTACAGAGCCATTCCCTCCAGTTACATTGGTAAGAACCAGATTGACCCCCAGTTCTTTCTCCAGGCCGGCTGCCAGAAGACGCATCAGATAATCCCCGTCACCGCCTGCACTGGATGTAATCACAATATTGATGCTTTTCTCCGGCCAGTTTTCTACAGAATCTGCTTTCTGAATTTGCGTTTCTTCCCTCTTCTGTGTATCTGATACCTGGGTATCGGTTTCTCCCCCAGAATCTTTCTCAGACTTTGAACAGCCGCTGGTTATTGTCAATATCATAATAGCCATAAGTAAATAAGATAACCATTTCTTCATAAACTGTCTCCTTCTCCACCATTTCATCATGCTTCTACTAAAACTGTTACCTGTTTCTCAGGCAGAATGTATTTTCCGAAGATTCATAATCAGCAATGCTGCTGTCACCAGCAGGAGCACAACTGCAGCCGGATGCCCTGCCCAGCTCATGGGATCAATGGTCAGGTACTGGGAAACCCGCCTCAAACTGGATTCAAACAATGGACCCAGAATAAATCCGAGAATTGCTGGCGGAAACGGAAATTCCAGCTTTTTCATCCCATATCCCAGAATTCCGAACGCCAGAGTGCAGTAAACATCAAACATTCTGTTGGAACTTCCAAATGCCCCCACCAGACAAAGACAGATGACCACCGGAAGCAGATAATACTTTGGAACCTTCAGGACATAGACGAATCCCCGGATTCCGGCATATTCCAGTACCAGCATGGCAATACTGGCTACCAGCATAGCTGTATAGATCCCATAGACAACTGCAGCATTTTTCTGGAAAATCAAGGGTCCCGCTGATACGTTGTGGACCATCAGAGCCCCCAGGAGGACAGCGGTAGTACCGTCCCCCGGAATTCCCAGGGTCAGAAGCGGAACCATAGCGCCACCAATGCAGGCATTGTTGGAAGTCTCTGACGCAACGATCCCATCCATGATTCCCGTTCCGAATTTCTCGGGATACCGGGAACGGTTCTTTACAAAGGTATAGGACAGCATTCCGGCTGTTCCTCCCCCAATCCCTGGGAGAATCCCGATTGCGGCACCGATGAAGGAACTGTATATACAGTTTTTGATCTGCCCTTTTAATTCTTTCCACGTAAAGCCCAGCCCCTTAATGGTAACCGTTCCTTCCCGAATCACAGCCTTCTCACGAAATACATGTTCCGCTACATTTAGAATCTCACTGACTGCATACAGACCAATCAGAAGTGTCAGCAACTGAAAGCCTGAATTCATCTGTGCCAGTCCAAAGGTAAACCGTTTGGCCGAATCAATAGGAGCCAGTCCCACAGTGGCCAGCATAACGCCCAGCAGGACACTGATCAGCCCCCTTATCATATCTTTTCCTGTAAGCATCACAACCAGGGACAGAGAAAAGACGGCCAGGGCACAATATTCGAAAGGCCCAAACAAAATTGCTATTTTTGCCAGTAAAGGAGCAATAAACATCATCAGCACCAGCCCGAAAATGGTTCCGATAAAGGAAAAGAAAATTCCGCATCCCAGGGCTTTTGCCGCTTCTCCCCGCTCTGCCATGGGACGCCCGTCAAAGCAGGTGGCAACCGAAGACGGTGTCCCCGGAATATTTAGCAGAATCGCAGAGATCAGACCTCCTGATGTTCCGCCAATATATAGGCCCATTAGCAGGGATACAGCCATCACCGGCGACATACTGTACGTAACCGGCAAAAACATAGTCAGAGCCATGGTTGCTGTCAACCCCGGGATTGAGCCAAATATAATCCCCACTGCCACCCCGGCTGTGATCAGAAGCAGGATTACCGGGTCAGAGAGAACTACCACAGAACCTTCCAGCATAGATACACCCCCCTTATTATTCTATTTTTGCCTTCCCTGGAGCGTAGCGGAAAACAATTTTCAGACACGCTCTAATCCAGAACACCGGCAGGCAGCGGTACATGCATGACATGTACAAAAAACAGATAGACTGCCAGTGCTGTTCCCACGGCCAGTGCCCCACTTGCCCACCATATTCTTTTCCCGCTGTCATTAAGAAGCATAATCTGCAGAAACAAATAAAATATGGTTGCCAGAACAAATCCGGCGGTTCCCATCATAATCACATAGAAAGTCAATAAGCAAAATGTCCCCGGAACCGCCAGCCTTGCATGCGGCTGACGGAGTTCTTCCGTTCTGGCCGGTATCAGGTCCGTCTCACTATGTCTCATTTTCTTTACCCCCTGCACCAGAAGCACTATGCCGAGCAGCATCAGAAGGCCGCCCCACAGCATTGGAATAGTTCTCGAATTGATTACCGTGGCACCTGCTCCACTGAATACCCGGATCTGGTGAATCTGCGACAGATAAAAGGCTGCCAATAACACAATGGTAATTCCCGCAACAAGATCCTTGGACTTTTTCATATTTTATGCCACTCCATCCATCACAGTACGGAAATTTGCCAGTGTCTTTTTCAAGCCATCGGTAAGATATCCTGGTTCATTTCCAACTGTAATCATATTTACACCTATGGATGCCCAGAATCTTAAATTTTCCTCTTCATAACCACCGGTAGAAACAAGGACCGGTTTGCCAGCTGCCCTTCCCCGCTGGGCCACATGCCGGTATACCTCCCGAATCTCCGGGTCCTGGGTCTGAGCCAGTTTTCCAAAAGCACCAGACAAATCCATAGGGCCAATAATCAGGACATCCACGCCTGGAACCGCAGCAATTGCATCGATATGTTCCACCGCCTCCCTGGTCTCAATCTGGATCAGTTTCATAATATTCTTGTGACCTTCCCCAATGTACTCTTTGCCCGAATACTTTCCGAACTGAGTAGCCCTGCGTGGACCATAGCCGCGGACACCATAGGGCGGATACAGACAAGACTGGACCGCATACTCCGCATCCTTTGGAGTACGAATCATGGGAAAGATCAGCCCATCTGCTCCCATATCCAGAATCGGCTTTGCCAGGACCTGGTCATTCCAGGGAATACGGACAAATGCCGGTATCTGGCAGGCCCTGGCAGCGATTAGATGATTGATCAGCATGGTTTTCTCAATGTAAGTATGCTCCATATCAATCCAGAGATAATCAAAGCCGGCATTTCCGATAATCTCTGTCAGCAGTGGATCATTACAAGTCACGTGGCTTCCAATCAGAGTTTCCCCGGCTTCCAGCCGTCGCTTTAATTCCTTGGTTAGTCCAAATTGTTCTTCCATAACTTCTCCTTTCTCTATTGCGCAGCAATTAAGACATCGCCGCCTGCTGCCTTATGGTACACTTCATCCCGCAAGTCCCGGATTCGCCAAACACTTCCAAGGCCTGCCTTGTAATACGGCCAGAATCCCCTCTGCTGTCATACGGCTCATCTGGCTGGAAGACTCCCGTGTCAGAGCCGCTGCATGAGGTGTTAGTACCACATTGGGCAATGTAAATAGCGGATGCCCCTTTTCTGCCGGCTCCCGGGCAAAAACGTCAATACCTGCTGCCGCCAGATGTCCATTCTGTAACACTTCATAAAGAGCCTCCTCGTCCACGATCCCACCGCGTGAGCAGTTTACCAGAACCGCATGCTTCTTCATCTGCGTCAGCTGTTCTCTTCCCACCATCCCTTTTGTCTGCCTGGTCAATGGCACATGAATAGAAATGATGTCACTTACGCAAAGCAGACTTTCCAGATGGGCTTCCCATGCGATCCCTTGTTTCTCTGTTTCTGCGCAATCCATGTAAGGGTCAAAAGCTGTTACCTCCATACCAAATGCCTTTGCATAAATGCCCACCTGAAATCCAATGTTCCCACAGCCGATCAGCCCCAGCTTCTTTCCATATAATTCCTGCTCCTGGCAGGTGGAGCGGATTGCAAAATTGCCGCAGCGGACAGCGGAATCATACTGGATCAGTTTACGGCTCGCCGCAAGCATCAGCATCATCACATGTTCCGCAACAGCCCTGGCATTTACCCCGGCACTGATAATCACCGGAATACGGCGCTTATCTGCAGCCTCTACATCAATGTTATCATACCCACTTCCCTGCTTTGCGATCAATCTGAGGTTGGGAAACTGTTCCAGAGTCTGTGCGCTGATTTTCTGGTTTCCTACCAGAATCCCGTCTGCTTGTCTCAAATCATCCGGAATATCCTCCAGATTATCACAGTAATGTTCAAGGAGTTTCACATTTCCCTCCAGCAGTCTGCGCCCTTCGGGAAACAGCCTGCTAAATAAGACTATTTTTTTCATACCGCCTCCTGGCCTGCCTGAATGGTTACCAACAAAAATAACAGATTTCATTTTGTCGACATTTTATTATTTTTGTTGACATTAGTGTACCACATCAAAATAATAATGTCAACATTTTTATACATTGACTATCTATTGACTCTTTTTGTTAACCATAGTAGACTATATACACACTGTTGAGGAGGGAAAATCGTGAATACACGTTACTCGAAAATTTTGATTGACAAAGACTCTGTTACAAAAAGGGTATTGAATGAATTGAGAAAAGAAATTATCACAAGAAGCTATGCTCCTGGCGCCCGTCTGCTGGAGACAAAGCTTGCTGAAAAATATGATGTCAGCCGTGGAACCATCCGCAGTGTGGCCCAGGAATTGTCCAATGAAGGTCTTGTGGAATTCCTGGCCACAGGGGGGTGTGTGGTTGTTGGAATTGATGAAAAAGTTATCCGTGACACCTACAGCTTTCGGTGCCTGCTGGAACAGCAGGCAGGCTCCATCCTGATTGCCAGCCCCTCCATCCGCTACACGCCTATGGTGGAGGTTCTGGATCTGTACACCCAGCGGGAGAAAGAAGAAGCCTATCAGAAAAATCCTCTGGAATATTGTGCTGACCTGGATATACAATTTCACCAGGCCCTGGTTGCATGCGCAGAAAACCGCCCCATTTACCGTGCATGGTGCGCACTGTCTCCTGTCATCCGCACCCTGCTTACCCTTAATATCACAGAGGATTACTGGGATGAATATGTGGAAAAATTTTATGATCACCATAAAATTATGATTGACTATATGATTCTCCGGGATCAGCGGCTGCTGGACGAAATTCAGGAACAACTGCTCTCCGGGGTAGAAAAGGCAGTCCGGCAATTAGCTTCCCTTCAGGCCTGATCCTTTCCCCCAATCAGCTCCAGCACCGCATAAGTCTTCCGCCCCAGCTCATAGGCCAGGTCCACCTCCTGGGCCCGGGCATCCACTTCCGGCGGAAGACGGTACAGCCCGATGACCTCCAGCCCTTTCCCTTCATAATACTTGTGGAGATAATCCCTGCCCACCTGCCTGCTGCTGGACAGAAAATAGTTCCGGTGCATCTCCTGCTTCACATGCATCTGGCTGGCAATATAATCAATCCAGCTGACAAAGGTCTTCAGATTATAATCATTCAGGGAGTAGCCTACAAAAAGAAAGGTATGGTCAATCAGCAGGGACTTGAGGAAGGTCTCCATAAGCCGGTGGGTCTCGGAGTATTGCAGGTAATCGTCCTCCTTGAATACCATCTTCCCAGGATGCCGGATATCCCCGTGGAGCTTCAGCAGATACCGGGGACTTTTGCCCGTAAGCAGGTCCCGGTCCTCCCGGATCACCTGATAGCCTTCTGCCACCTGGTCCATAAGCGTGTCAAAATTGGTGGTCACAATATGTCTGGGTTCTAAGGACACCAGCAGTTTATTGAGAATATTGGGCCGCACATTCCGGGGAATCATGGATTTCAAAAGTCCATAGTAGGCGGCATGGCCCTCACTTTCATCCATACAGTAATAATACTGGGGAATCCGGATATACTCCTCCGTGGCCAGACGGTCCGGCATAGGATAGCCGATCTCCGCCGCAAAGGCATGGACCATCTGCCCCCAGGTAGGCAGACCTGAATTCTTGGATACCCCGGCCCCTACAAAGATCACCAGCTTCTGCCGGTTCCGGGCCAGGGACAGGTCTTCGATCATTTCGTAAAAGGTCATGGCGCCCTCCTGATTTGCAGTAATTCTTTCAATCTCTTCTCCTTTGTGTCACTGGCCTATTTGGGGGTTGCCGGGAAAATATCACAGCCTGGCCACCTCTGGCCAGACTGTGATCTAATGATAATACTTCTTCATCATGTCTATGGTAATTTCCTCATTCCTGTCTGTGTTCATCCAGGCTGCCTCCTGATGGGTCAGATCCACCATTTCCCATGGCGACACATCCTGGTACTTCTCCACCACATACCTGATCAGATTCAGATGATAGTTTTCAAAAATATCTTCCCTATATGTTCTCCGCTGTGTGGTAACTGACATGGTATCCAGATCAAACTGGAACTCATAATACTCCAGTTCCTGGTCTGTGATACTGTCCGGCCCATGGCGCCAGTGCACAACCGGCTCTGTATAGCAGGGAACCCCAAGCTGGCCAAGAAATGTCACCTGAACAAAATAAAGCAGCTTCTGTAATTTTAAATTGCTGACCGGCTTCCTGATCTCAATGGAATAATTCACAATGAATCTTGCCACATCCATCACCTGATCCATGCACTCACCTCCCATGAATCAATATGGACTTTCCCGAAACAAAGGTTATAACTGGTTCTATCAGTATATGATAATTTTCACAAAAAATCTACCGGTATTTTTCATGATTTTAAAATCGAATATTTGTTCGATTTTTACAGTTCCTGCGCCGGCATACGTCTGAACCACCGGTATGCGGGGCTGTCGGAACATGACTGTCTGCACACAAAATATCCTCTGATCCTTGTGCTGTCACGGCAATATATTGATAAGTCTGCTTTAAAATCAAAAAACGCGCCGCAGCGCGTTTTTTGATCCGATCCTATTACAGATGCAGCACCCGGTCCCGGATCTCCTGGGTCCGCCCCTGGTTCCAGAACTGGGTTCCGATATACCCGCAGGTACGGCGTGCCACAGTCAGCTTATTCTGGTCCTGGTTGCCGCAGTTGGGGCACTCCCACACCAGCTTGCCGGACTCGTCCTCGATCACCTTGATCTCCCCGTCAAAGCCGCAGCACTCGCAGTAGTCACTTTTGGTATTCAGCTCCGCATACATGATATTGTCATAAATAAACTGCATGACCCCCAGCACCGCAGGAATGTTGTGCTGCATGTTGGGCACCTCCACATAACTGATGGCGCCGCCCGGAGACAGCTTCTGGAACTCGGACTCGAATTTCAGCTTGGAGAACGCATCTATCTCCTCGGTCACGTGGATATGGTAGCTGTTGGTAATATAATTCTTGTCGGTGACACCCTCAATGATGCCGAACCGCTTCCGCAGGCATTTGGCAAATTTGTAGGTGGTGGACTCTAAAGGCGTGCCGTACACGGAATAACTGATGTGCTCTGCTGCCTTCCACTCTGCACACTTGTCATTGAGCCTCTGCATCACTGCCAGGGCAAACTCCTTGGCATCAGGCGCCGTGTGGGGCTTGTTCATCATCCGCATGGTCATCTCGCAAAGACCCGCATAGCCCAGGGAAATGGTGGAGTATCCGTTGTACAGCAGGGGATTGATCACCTGCCCCTTTTCCAGACGGGCCAGGGCGCCGTTCTGCCACAGAATGGGAGCCACATCCGAGGGAGTCCCAAGGAGCCTTTCATGACGGCAGCGCAGTGCCCGGTGGCACAGCTCCAGACGCTCGTCCAGAATCTTCCAGAACCGGTCCATATCCCCCTCTGCTGAGCAGGCCACATCCACCAGATTCAGGGTCACCACTCCCTGGTTGAACCGGCCGTAGAACTTATGCTTTCCGTTGCGGTCACGCTGGGAATCCTCCACTGTCAGGAAGGACCGGCATCCCATGCAGGGATACACATCCCCCTGCTTTAACTCCTTCATGACCTTGGCGGAAATATAGTCCGGCACCATACGCTTGGCCGTACACTGGGCAGCCAGCTTTGTCAGCTCCCAGTACTTGCTGCCTTCGGTTACATTGTCCTCATCCAGCACATAGATCAGTTTGGGGAAGGCCGGAGTGATCCAGACACCCTTCTTGTTCTTGACTCCCTGCATCCGCTGGCGCAGCACCTCCTCAATGATCAGTGCCAGGTCATCCCGGGTCTGTCCCTCCGGAACCTCGTCCAGGTACATAAACACGGTGACAAAAGGCGCCTGGCCGTTGCAGGTCATCAGGGTAATCAGCTGATACTGGATGGTCTGGATGCCCCGGGTAATCTCATCCTTTAACTGGGCATCCGTCAGCTTCTGGATAATCCGCTCATCCAGGGATTCTCCCATCTCTTTGCGCAGTTCGATGATGGTGGACCGGATCTTCTGGCGGCTCACCTCCACAAACGGCGCCAGATGGGACAAGGTAAAGGTCTGGCCGCCGTACTGGTTGCTGGCTACCTGGGCCACGATCTGGGTGGTAATGTTGCAGGCCGTATAGAAGGAATGGGGCTTCTCGATCAGGGTCTCACTGATCACGGTACCGTTCTGAAGCATGTCCTCCAGGTCAATCAGGTCGCAGTTGTGCTCCCGCTGGGCAAAATAATCGGAATCGTGGAAATGGATGATCCCTTCCTTGTGGGCCCGGACCACATCCTCCGGCAGAAGAAGACGCATGGTTAAATCCTTGCTGACCTCCCCGGCCATATAGTCCCGCTGGGTAGAGTTGATCACCGGATTCTTGTTGGAATTCTCCTGCTTGACCTCCTCATTGGCCCGGTCAATCAGGGTCAGGATCTCATTGTCCGTGGTGTTGGACTTGCGGGCAATCTCCCGGCGGAACCGGTAGCGCACATACTTCTGTGCCACCTCATAGCCCCGCATCTCCATGATGCCCCGCTCCACCATATCCTGTATATCCTCCACATTCACCGCATGGGACCTGTCCAGAAGCTGCCGCTCAATGGTCTCCGCGATAGCGTCAATCTGGTAAGGATTTAACTGGTGAATCTTGCCGATCTCATCGTTGGCCTTCCGGATCGCATTTTTGATTTTATCAATCTCAAAGATAACCTCTTCGCCATTCCTTTTAATAACCTTTAATAACATTCTGTCCCTCCTCTAATGCAGGCAGTGTCTTCACCTGAAGTCCCAGAAGCCCTGCCGTATATCGGTTCCTGTATATTGTTCCGTTTCCCGCTTTCACGCACACAATATATAGGGGTGCATTGCCTATTATAGCACATTATATGGATATTGCAAGAGGGATTTTCAGAAAATGTCCCCCGGCAAACAGTAACTTTGTCAGTTACAGTCCTTACACCCGGATCAGTTCATACTCCCGGTTCCCCAGCCCAATCTTCTGGGCATGTTCCAGGCAGGTCTTCCACTCGGATTCCGGTGCGGAATTGGTAAAATGGTCCTCATGCTTATGGAAATGGGGGTCTGCCAGGTGATCGCTGAGCTGGCTTCCCGGAAGAGGCGCAGCCGCCAGACAGGCATCCACGCAGGCCTGGTCCAGGGCCAGCGGATCAAAGGACGCGAACATGCCGATATTAGGCAGGATCGGTGCATCGTTTTCCCCATGGCAGTCACAGTTGGGAGACACATCCACAATCAGGGAAATATGAAAGCCCGGACGGCCGTCCACCACAGCCTTGGTGTACTCTGCCATCTTGCAGTTGAGCACGGAATTGGCATTGCTGTCATTAAATGCAATGGCATCAAAATTGCATGCCCCCAGACAGCGGCTGCACCCCACACAGTTGTCCTGGTCCACCTGCATTTTCCGCGTAGTTTCGTCAAAGACCAGACCGCCGTTGGCACACTCCTTCTGGCATTTCTTACATCCCCGGCACAGCTCCGGGGTAATGTGGGGCTTTCCGTTGCTGTGCTGCTCGGTCTTTCCTGCCCGGGAACCGCAGCCCATGCCGATATTCTTGATGGCGCCGCCAAAACCGGTCATCTCATGTCCCTTAAAATGAGTCAGACTGATGAACACATCTGCGTCCATAACCGCCCGTCCGATCCGGGCCTCCTTCACATACTCGCCGCCTTCCACCGGCACCCCGATGTCATCGGTTCCCTTAAGTCCATCCCCGATGATTACCGGGCAGCCTGCCGTAAGCGGGGTAAATCCGTTCTGCCATGCGCACTCCAGATGCTCCAGGGCGTTCTTGCGGCTGCCCGGATACATGGTATTGCAGTCCGTCAGGAAAGGCTTCCCTCCCAGCTCCTTCACCAGATCCACCACGGCCCTGGCATAGTTGGGCCGCAGATAGCTGATATTTCCCAGCTCTCCGAAATGCATCTTAATGGCCACAAACTTGCCGTCCATGTCAATATCCCCGATCCCGGCCTTTTTCGCCATTTTCTGCAATTTCACGGTCAGGCTGTCGCCAAATGCCACGGTGCGGAAGTTGGTAAAATATACCTTTGATTTTTCCATATGTAGTCTGTCCCTCCTCTGAAATGATTCCCATCTATATTACATGATAGATGGAGGTTTCGTCAATGCGTCCCACGTAATATTTCCGTAAGAGAAACTTTGGAAATCGAAAATAGCATTCTTCTTCCAGTTCTGTTATACTATAGAAAGCAAGGACGGCTCCCTGAGGAAAACCGGTCAGACGGCCTGGAAGCAAGTATCTTTTTATCAGAACCAGACAAGGAATTCTGATAAGCGCTGCATTGGCTTTTGAAACAATAAAAAAGAAAAGGAGAATTTTAATTATGAAGAAATGGAATTATAAAACACTTGCCCTGATCTGCGGAGGAATGATGGTAGTTGCCTTTGCCGGCTGTGCCCTGGCAGGATCACCCACCATTGAGGCCGGCAAAGGCCAGACTGTGGAAAGTATCACCAGCACTGACAGCACGGAACCGGCGGCCCTGCCGGAGACCAGCCCGGAAGACAACGCCGGCGCGGACGTTCCCGGGGAAGGAACCCCGGATACCCCGGTCCTGGCCGACCAGTACGGTCCCATCTGGGGTCCCGTGTTAAGTGTGGGCGACAGCAGCATCACCATTGACAACCAGTCCGGCATCTCCTACACCGGCGAGATCATTCTGAATATTGACCCGGAAGCCAGCAGGGTTCTGGATTCCGTGGACGGTTACCCGGTACAGATTGCCGACATTAAGGAAGGCGATGTGATCTACGCCTACATCGGACCGGCCATGACCATGAGCATTCCGCCTATGACCACCGCAGTGACCGTGATCTGCCAGATTCCCCAGGACTTTAAGGTTCCTTCCTACCTGACCGTGGCTTCCATGGAACAGCTGGCAGACCAGAGCTACGTCCTTACGGCAGCCGACGGTTCGGTCTTCCAGGTTCCGGCTGACTGCCAGATCCTTCCTTACCTGACCCGCAACATGGTCCGGCTCACAGACGTACAGGCCGGGTCCCAGTGCATGGTATGGAGTGACGGCGAAAACAATGCCCAGAAGATCGTACTGTTCCCCAGCCAGTCCTAAGGCCGGGGCCGCTCCCTGACAAAAAGGAGGTTCTTATGGAACATCAATCTGACAAAGGAATCCGCATCACCTGGCTGGGCCACGCCTGTTTTCTGCTGGAGTCTGACGGCTACTCCGTCCTTGTGGACCCCTATGCGGACCACAAGGTGCCCGGATACGGCATTCTCCGCCAGGAGGCCCACCAGGTTCTGTGCAGCCACGGCCACGGGGACCACAACTTCACGGAAGCGGTCACCCGGAAGCCGGACCGGCCGTGTCCCTTCCGGATCACGGCCCTGGACACCTTCCACGATGACCAGCAGGGCGCCCTGAGAGGCACCGACACCATCCATATCCTTGACAACGGTACCCTCCGGGCCGCCCATTTAGGGGACCTGGGCTGTGATCTGACCCAGGACCAGAAGGAGTCCCTGAAAGGACTGGATGCCCTTATGATCCCCGTCGGCGGCTACTATACCATTGATGCCGCCCAGGCCAGGAAGCTGGTGGAGGAGATCCGGCCAAAGGTGACGATTCCCATGCACTACCGGTCCGGTGACCTGGGCTACCAGGAGATCGGAACCCTGGATGCCTTCACGGAGTTCTTTGACACCGTGGTAGAATATCCCGGCGATACCCTGGAGATCACACCGGATACAGACCCCCATGTGGCGGTACTGACTTACCGCTTCCCGGACCTGTGAGTCCGGTGCCGTCAGAAGCGTGTCCGAAAGGTTTGTCAACCGGTCCCGGACCCGCTCCGGGCGTAACCGTTCAGATACCCCTTGAACCGTTGCGAAGGGGCTGTGGCAAAATGTCATTTTGTCACAGCCCCTTCTAAATCCGTTCTATTTCATCCGTCCATACCGTCTGGTCATTTCCAGAATCCGTGTTTTCAGCTTCTCATCCAGCTCTCCCTCCACCAGTCTCCATTTCCAGTTTTCCCCTACAGTGGAAGGCTTGTTCATGCGGCTGCCATTGTCATAGCCCAGATAATCCTGCATGGGAATGATACAGAGCCGGGCCCGGCTGCCCATTACCAGACTGATAAAGGACTTATAAAGCTCCTGGTCCGGCGTATACTGGTCGCACAGATAATCCCGGGCCAGCTTCCGCTCGGCTTCCTGAATGCTGCCCAGCCACCCGGCAATGGTCTCATTGTCATGGGTTCCTGTGTAGGCCACACTGTTCTCCTGGTAGTTGTGGGGCAGATAGTCATTGGCGCAGCCGGAATCCCTGGAATCAAATGCAAACTCCAGCACCTTCATGCCCGGGAATCCGCTGTCCGCCACCAGCTTCCGGACCGAATCCGTCACATAGCCCAGATCCTCCGCGATCACATCCTTTGGCCCCAGGGCCTCTCTGACATGGTGGAACAGATCCATCCCCGGCCCCTTCTCCCAGTGCCCGTTTAAGGCCGTCTCCTCCCCAAAGGGAATGGAATAATACTGGTCAAAGCCCCGGAAATGGTCAATCCGCACCACATCATACAGCCGGAAGCAGTGGGCCAGCCGGGAAATCCACCACTGATACCCGGTCTGCCTGTGATACTCCCACCGGTACAGCGGGTTTCCCCACATCTGGCCTGTGGCGGAGAAGCCGTCCGGCGGACAGCCGGCCACTGCCACGGGAACATTGTCCCGGTCCAGCTGGAACAGCTCCGGATGGGCCCAGGCATCGGCACTGTCCATGGCCACATAGATGGGAATATCCCCGATCAGCCGGATGCCTTTGCCGTTGGCATATTCCTTCAGCGCGGTCCACTGCTTATAGAACACAAACTGCATATACTGCTGGAACTCTATGTCAAAATACAGTTCCTTCCGGTAATAGTCCATGGCATAGCCGTACCGCAGGCGGATATCCTGGGCCCAGGCATTCCAGGGTGCCCCGTCAAACCGGTCCTTTACTGCCATGAACAGGGCATAATCATCCAGCCACCAGCGGTTCTCTTCCAGAAATCTCTGGTACCCGGGATTCCGGCTGATGTCACTGCGCTCATAGGCTTTCCGCAGCAGGGGATACCGGCCCAGATACAGTTTCTCATAATCAATGGACCCGGCATCCTCCCCAAAATCAACTGCCCCGCACTCTTCTTCCGTCAGGACCCCCTCCTTCACCAGCTCCTCCAGACTGATAAAATACGGATTTCCCGCAAAGGTGGAAAAAGACTGGTAAGGGGAATCCCCATAGCTGGTGGGCCCCAGAGGCAGAATCTGCCAGTAGCTCTGGCCTGCTTCCTCCAGCCAGTCCACAAACTCATAAGCGCTTTTGGAAAAACAGCCGATTCCGTATCTGGACGGAAGGCTGGTTATGGATAACAAAATTCCCGCAGCTCTCTTCATATAAAAACCTCCCCTGCATATTAGACCGTTTCGATCATGACTCCATAGTGGTCCGACACCTGGGGCTCCCGGTCCCCGTTGCACACTGCCCGGGAAGACAGCACCCTCACCGGCTTACTGGTAAACAGATAATCCAGCCGCATCCCTTTCTGCACCTCTTCCCCTGACGGCCGCTCCCTCCAGCCGTCGATCACGTGTCCCACCGTTACCCCGGAATCCTTCCTTTCCGCCAGCTCATAGCTGTCCAGCCATCCGTCCCCGGTCACACGGTCATAGCCCTGGCCCCGGACCTGGGAAGGACTGTTAAAATCTCCCATCAGCCATACCCGGGCGCCTCCGGCCTTCTTCTCATCCAGATACTCATTGAGAATCTTCCACTGGCGGTCAAAGGGTTCCTCCCCGTCATCCCACCAGCCCATATGCACCGTATAGTACCAGGACGCCTGGGGTTCCCCGGTACGGATTCCCAGAACCTTCCTGGTCTTCCAGTTGCTGTAATCGTCTGCCTGGCTGATCCGGAAGCTTTCCGCTTCCGCCACCGGAAGGAGGCTGAACAGGGCCATACCCTCGTCATACCGGTCATACCCCACCTTCATGGGCAGCCAGGTCCAGGTATATGCCAGTCCCTCCCCAGCCAGCCTTTCCGCCAGCCAGGCTGCATAATTGTCCTCTTTCAAGGGAACCTCCACCTTGGGGCATGGCCGGTATCCGCCCACAGCCCCGGCATCCAGGACCGGAGCCGCCATGGTCTGGTTCACCTCCTGCAAAGCCAGTATCTCCGGCCTTTCCCGCAGAATCACCTGGGCAAACCATTCCCGCTTCTGCCGGAAGCCGGTTTCAATCAGACTATGGGTATTCATGGTCATAATCTTCATCAGGATTCCCCCGCTTACAGGATATCATTGATATCCGATTTCAGTACATCCGCTTTCGGCCCATAGATTGCCTGGATTCCGTTATCCTTTTTCAGGAGTCCCAGGGCTCCTTCTGCCTTCCACTCCGGAAGCTCCGCTACCTTGGAAAGATCCTTCACCGTCACACGCAGCCGGGTCATGCAGGCATCTACCAGGGTAATATTCTCCCGTCCTCCCAGCAGGGCGATGATCCGCTCCGCCTGGCTGCCGCTGCCGGCATTTTGTCCGGAACCGCTGCTTAAAGCTCCTGCGCCTTCCTCTTCCCCGCTCTCATCCGTATAGTTTCCCAGACGTCCGGGAGTGGCAAACCGGAACTTGCCGATCATAAAATACGCCACAAAATATCCGATGGCAAAGAAGACTGCCACACAGATCAGGAAATTGACCACATCCTGGCCAAGTCCGGCCTTTAAGGACATGGGCACCCGCGTGGCAAACTCCAGGTTGCCGAAGGAATGCTGCCGCAGCGGCAGAATCCCTGCCATGGCAAAGGCACAACCCTGCAAAACCGCGTACACCCCATACAGCGGAAGGGCGCAGAACATGAACATAAACTCCAGAGGCTCGGTGACACCTGTCAGGAACACGGCCAGCACGGTGGAGAAAAACATGGAACGGTAGTTCTTTCTCTTATCCACATCCACACGCCGGTACATGGCCAGGGCAATTCCCAGCAGCAGTCCCGTAGCGCCGATCATCTGGCCTACCTTGAACCGGGCCGGAGTCACCGTGGTCAGCAGATTGGTGTAGGAAGCCATATCCCCGGCATCCTTGAAGTTGATCAGATCCGTCACCCATGCAAGCCACAGCGGGTCCTGGCCAAAGACCTGGGAACCGGCATTGATGCCTGTCTGGATGGTGTAGGTACCGCCAAAGGACGTATAGTTCATGGGAATGGTCAGCATATGATGCAGGCCAAAGGGCAGCAGCAGACGCTCCAGGGTTCCGTAAATAAAGGGGGCAAATACCGGGGAGGTGGAGGAAGAATTGGCAATCCACACACCGAAGTTGTTGATCCCGGTCTGCACTACCGGCCACACCACAGCCAGCACCACGGAAATGATCACGGACCAGACGATCACCACCATGGGCACGAACCGTTTCCCGTTGAAAAATGCCAGGGCATCCGGAAGCTTCCGGAAGTTATAATACTTATTATAGACCATTCCGCCTACGAATCCAGAGATAATTCCCACAAATACACCCATATTCAGCGCCGGTGCTCCCAGAACCGAAGTAAAATATCCGTTGACCAGAATCTCCTGGCCGAGCAAAGTGTGGGTCACGGCCTCCGGATCATTTAACATGGCGCTGGTTACCCCAAAGATCGCGCCGGTAATACAGTTAATCAGGACAAAGGCAATCACCGCGGCAAAAGCGCCTCCTGCCCGCTCCTTTGCCCAGGAGCCGCCGATGGCTACGGCAAACAGAATATGTAAGTTGTTGATAATGGCCCATCCGATATTCTCCATGGTACTGCCGATCATCATGACCATATGGATGTCCGCGCCGCCCATCTGGACCAGCTTGCCAAGGCTGATCATCAGACCGGCTGCCGGCATGACGGCGATAACGGCCATGAGAACCTTGCCCAGCTTCTGGAGGAAATCAAAGTTGATCCGGAGCTTCTTCTCCTGCCCCTTGTCCGGGGAGGCCTTTGTCCCGGATCCACTGCCTGCCGTGTCCCCACGGTCTCTGCCGGTCTGGCCCGGGGCCGCGGTGTCCGGGATAGCTGCCGGTTCTTTGCCGCTCTGGCCCGGGGCCGCGCTTCCTGCCCTGTCTGTGGTGTCAGGATCACTTATCATGGTGATCACTGGGTCCTTTCCGGCAGCCACGGCGCCCTCCATGCCCTTTAGCTGCTTTCCTTCCGCCCCGCCGCAGACCAGCACCGGTGTAATGGGATTGATTCCCTTCTCTTTCAGATAAGCCAGGTCCACCTCTGCGATTTTGTCCCCGGCCTTTACTTTGTCTCCGGCCTTTACAAAGACCCTGAAGCATTCCCCTTTCAGCGCAACCGTTTCCAGACCTACATGGACCAGCAGCTCCAGCCCGTCCTCTGTCCGGAATCCAAACGCATGCATGGTCTCTGCCACGGATGCGATCTCACCGGTCACCGGGCTGACGATGGTGCCCTCCTGGGGAATCACAGCCATACCGTCGCCAATGATCTTCTGGGAAAATACCGGGTCCGGAACCTGTTCCAGTGCTACTGCCTGCCCGGTAAGGGGCGACACAATGGAAAAACCCTTTTCACTGTTACCCATTTCTCACAACCTCCTGCCATTTGCTTGTTATTAGTGCAATTTTGCGTTATTTAACGCAATCGTTTGCATAAAATATAATATATTTACATGGGGTTTGTAAATAGTTTTTATATAGTTTTTCTGTTTTCTACCTTTTCCACAAGAATCCGTTCCCCATTTTGTGCACTTTTAAAGCCAATCTCCACAGTAATGAAAGGATCACGCAATTTTTATGCAACAATTGACTTTCCATTTTCTTTCCGTTACAATAAACTATATTGTTTCGCAAAACTATGCAACGTCAGATCAGGAGTACCACTATGGCAGTTACCATCAAAGAGGTTGCCGCACTGGCAGGAGTCTCCCCTTCCACTGTGTCCAGAACCTGCAAGAACAACCCATCCATCAGCGACGAGACCAAGGACCGGGTCCGCAAAGCCATGGCTGCCCTGGGCTATGAACCCAACTTCCAGGCCAGCAATCTTGCCTCCCAGAATTCCCGCACCATCGGAATCATTCTTCCGGTGTCCGCCCGGGAGGCCTATGAGAATTCCTTCTATCTGGAGACCATACGGGGCATCAGCCAGTTCTGCAACCAGCGCCAGTATTTCAATACCATCATTACCGGCCAGACCGGGGATGAAGTGCTCCAGGCCGTCCGCACCATGACCCGCAGCGGACAGGTAGACGGCTTTATTGTACTGTACTCCAAGCAGGGGGACCCGGTGACGGAATTTCTCTACAGCGAAGGCCTTCTCTATGCCCTCATCGGCAAGGCCTACCAGTTTGCCAACCAGACCGTGTACATTGACAATGACAACCTGCTGGCCGGCCAGGAAGCCGCCGAATACCTTTACCGGCTGGGCCACAGACGCATCGCCTACCTGGGAAGCGACAGCAGCCTTATGTTCTCCGCGGACCGGCAGGCCGGATACCAGACTGTCCTGCTGCGCCATGGTCTGCCGGTGAATCCGGAGTATTGTGTGGAGATTTCCTCCCTGCTGAAGGATTTCTCCGGAAAGATCCGCCAGCTTCTGGCCCTTCCGCAGCGGCCTACGGCAGTCCTGGTCAGCGACGACATCCTGGCCCTGGCCCTGGAACGGGTATGCCTGGAGACGGGGCTTTCCATCCCCCGGGACCTGTCCATTATCTCCTTTAACAACTCCCTGCTGGCCAGGCTGTCCGTTCCCCAGCTGACCTCCATTGATGTTAACTCCTTCCAGCTGGGTATTGAGGCAGCCTCCCAGGTCATCAACCACATTGAGAACCCCAACCTGATGGCCACCAAGATCATTGTGCCCCACCACCTGATTGAACGGGAAAGCTGCTGCCAGGCAGCAGACCCTTTGCCTTCCGGTGCCGGACATGAGGCAGCAGCCCCGTGACTTCTGCCGCCGGCAGACAGATACGCCCGGCATCCTGCACAGCCACATAGGGCAGGACGCCGGGCGTATCTTGTCGTTACCTGTTACCGGTATTCCTTTTTCATGGAGAATCCTCTTCCCCTGACCTCGCTGACACGGCTGACCACCATAAAGCTCTCCGGGTCGATCTCCCGGATCAGCTTCTCCACCCCGGGCAGCTCCCGGTTGGAGATGACGCTGAAGATCATCTGGGTATCCTGGTCCAGATATCCGGTTCTGGCCTCCAGCATGGTGACTCCCCGGTCCATCTGCCTTAAGATGGCCTGACGGATCTCCTGGGCCCTGGGACTTACCACCTTCACCTCGGTACGGGTGGTCCCCATCAGCATCAGCTTGTCCAGAACCATGGTGTATACCAGCACCAGCAGGATTCCGTAGAGAATCTTTTCCGGCGGATTGTAGAACATCTGGGCAATCAGGATACAGAAGTCAAACACATACATACTCACGGATACCGGAATCTTAAAATACCGGTTCAGCACCAGAGGGGGAATATCCATGCCTCCGGTGGAAGCTCCGGCCCGGATCACAATTCCCAGTGCCGCTCCGATCCCCAGACCGGAAAAAAACATGCACAGGATAATATCCCGGGTCACCACAAGATCCCCCAGAACCTGGTTAAAAAGCTCCAGGGACAGAGGATACACAAAGGTGCTGACCACCGTGGTCACGGCAAAGGTCCTGCCCAGCAGCAGATATCCGGCCGCCAGCATGACCACATTGAACACCAGCACAAAAAGGGACACCGGAACACCTGCCACATGGTTCATCACCAGGGCAATGCCGGTGGTTCCCCCGGTAATCAGTCCCGAGGGAAGCAGGAACAGTTTCACAGCCAGGGCATAGAGCATGTTTCCCAGAATTACCAGGGCAAGCATAGAGACTGCCCGTGTCAGTTTGCTTTGATTTTTCATAATGATAGTTGTCCTGAAAGATAGTTGATAAACTGCTGCGCCGTCCGCCCGGAGATGCCTCCGTGGCTCAGTTCCCATTTATTTGCCTCCGCACACAATTCCTTCTCATCCATGGTGATCCCTGCCTTTCTGGCCAGCTCCACCACAATATGGAAGTATTCCTTCTGGGAAGGCTTGGAATAGTTGATGGTCACGCCGAACCGGTTCACCAGGGACAGCTTTTCCTCCATGGTATCGGACCGGTGCATGCCGCCCTCCACCTCCACGTCATTGCGGTCGCTCCAGTTCTCCTTGATTAAGTGCCTGCGGTTGGAGGTGGCATAGATGAGAATATTGTCCGGCCGGGTCTCCACCCCTCCCTCAATCACTGCCTTAAGAAACTTATACTCCACCTCAAACTCCTCAAAGGACAGATCATCCATATAGATGATGAACCGGTAGTTCCGGTGCTTGATCTGGGCGATCACCGCGGACAGATCCTTGAACTGGTGCTTGTAGATCTCGATCATCCGCAGTCCCTGGGGGTAGAACTCATTGACAATGGCCTTGATGCTGGTGGACTTTCCGGTTCCGCTGTCTCCGAATAACAGCACATTGTTGGCTTTCCTGCCCTGGACAAAGGCCCGGGTATTGTCCACCAGCTTCTTCTTCTGGATCTCATACCCTACCAGCTGGTCCAGCATCACCGTATCCATGTTGTTGATGGCATGGAATTTCACGGTCCCGTCCCCGGAAGATATGATGCGGAATGCCTTGTTAAGGCCGAACATCCCCACCCCGTAGTCCCGGTAGAAGCCGGTGACACAGTCAAAGAAGGCATGCTCATCCCTGGCCTGTTCCAGACGGAGGCTTAAGGCCTGGACCTTTTCACTGACGCTCTTATTGTACATCAGTTCCTTCTTGCCAATGGCCCGGTAGTCGGAGATCCGGCTGAAACAGTCCACATCCAGACAGGACTCCAGCCTGCTGAAATCATAGTCAAACAGATCCTTAAATGCCCGGAAATCCCCTTTGGCAAAGTCATTGACACTGCCTTCGTTGGCCCCCACCTTCTCGCAGGTAATGCTGAAAGGATTCTCGCTGGTAATCAGCAGGAACGTCAGATAATTGTGCCACAGATTTCTGTCAAATCCGTAATCCGTAGCCACCTGCAGAAGGTGCTTCATCTGGGTAAACACCCGGGTGGCAAGCTCCTCCTTTGTCTGGCTTTTGTCATCCATCTTCCGGATAATGTCTGCCAGTTCCATCAGAATGGTATCCCTGGGCATATCTCCGTAAATCAGCAGACGCGATACGATCTTATACATGTTTTTTCCTCCTGGTAATCCGAACTCCTGAACGGCAGCTCTGTCCCTGACATCTTACCACATTTTTCTTCAAAGGAAAAGACTTTCCGGAAATGCAAAAGGCAGAACAGCATCCGCCGCTCTGCCCGGTATGGGGAACAAATAAATGGAATATGCTGCTGTCAGCCGCAACCGTCCAAACGCAGGAAACGGTTTCCGTCAGGCCGCGATAAACTCCAGGATATCCTGCTGCAGCTGGCTGCATTCCTCGGAATATACTTTCAGACTTACCACCTGGTTAAACCCCAGGTTCATAATACCCAGCAGCGATTTGGCGTCCACCACAATGCTTCCGCGGCTCAAGTCCATATCATAGGGATACTTCTCAACTCTGCGCACAAACTCCAGCACATCACCTGGATTACGAAATGTTACGTTAATCTTGCTCATGATCTCCTTCTCACTTTCTAAAATTGACATCCTTTTCAGTTACATTTCTCCGGCAGGGCTTTCTATGGGAAACCGTGTAACCGGCTGTCCGATTGGGCCTGCTCCTTATAATCCCCTAATCTGCTTCCTCTTTCTTACATTTACCATTTTATATTTTTTTATACCATTTTAAAGAGGAATTTTTTTGAAATGGAGGAAATTTTTAAGAAAAACTGATTTCGATTTCACAAGCTTAACCACGGTATCCTGACAAAAGGCAACGGCACATTGCAGAAAACGTTACAGTTCACGGGGGCATCTTCTTGTCCGGCACAGCCGGACAAGAAGCATCGGACGTTCAAGGCTGCCGGAGCTGTCACAAAACAGCCGTCCCGGATATCATCCGTTCATCTTCCGAAACTCCGCCGGCAGCATCCCTGTCTCTTCCTTGAAGACTTTGCTCATATACTTAGGGTCCGAATACCCCACCATATCCGCGATCTGGTTCAGTTTCAGACTGGAATGCACAAGAAGCTCCTTCACCCGTTTCATCCGCACGTCCCGGACCGTATCCCGGAAGGATACCCCGGTCTCTTTCTTAAACTGGGCACTGAGATACTCTTCTGATACATGAAGCTTCCTGGCAATCTCCTCCAGGGTGATTCCCTGGCTGTAATACTCATCAATCATATGCCGTGTCTGCCTGACCAGGGGGCTTACATGGCGCCCCTCCCCGCTGTCCCTGGCAATCGCCAGGCAAAGCTCCTGGAGAATGGTCTCGATCTCCGTCCACCTCTGGGCCTGGGTCACAGGCGCAATCAGATTCTGGGCAAAGGCCACGTCCTGGACGGTTCCGATACTTTTCAAAATACTGATCATATAGATAGCCAGACGGACGCTGGCCTCCCGGATTTCCTCGGGTTTGTGGGGTTCTTCCCGGCAGTACTGGACAAACCGCTGAAAAATCCGGGCCACCTCCTGATCCTGCTTAAGGGCCGCTGCCTGACGCAGCTCCAGCTCCATTCCTACGGGATATTTCAGTGGTACAAACCTGGTCTCACCGGGAAGATTCCGGTCCAGCATGGTTCCTTCCGGATAGACCAGATTCCACTGGCGCAGCTCCAGCATGTCCGACAGGGCATCCGGAAGCTGCTCCAGCCCCTGGCATTCCATCCAGGTAAAGACCGGTATTTCGTCCAGGCTGCGGCTGACCATAGGGACCACAGCCCTGCCATAGCGTCTTTTGACACTTTGCAGGTCGCGGATCTGGTAAAGAATGGTGATCACTGCCTGGTATTTGCTGGATACCAGCACCACACTCTTATAGTCCTCTGCCCGTCCCACACATTCTTCCATAAGGCGCTGGGTCCTGGCAGACTCCAGACGGTACATCTCCCCCAGCCAGACTCCAAACAGAACCAGGGGCTCCCGGATATCCAGCCCGTACTTTTCCCTGGTGATCTGGTTTAAGGACTCCTCTACCGGAAGCTCTGCCATCATACAGCCACGGAAAATCTGCTCCAGGGACAACAGACGCTCCTGCAATTCTTCCCGCTCCCGCTCCTGAATCAGGGAACTTTCAATCAGTTCCAGGGACTTCTCCAGCTCCGGAATCTTAATGGGTTTTAAAAGATAATTTTCAATTCCCAGATCAATGGCTCTTTTGGCAAAGCTGAAATCCGAATAAGCCGTGAGAACAATCACCCGGCACTGGACGTGCTTCTCCCTAAGCACCTCCAGCATGGCAAGTCCGTCCATGTAAGGCATCTGGATATCCATGATCACCAGATCCGGCCGGGTCCGGCTGATCACCTCCAGCCCTTCTTTCCCGTCCGACGCACATCCTACCACCTGGTAGGTCTCCTTCAGCTTGGGCAGCATCCGGACCAGTCCGTTGCGGATAGAATTCTCATCCTCCACCACCACAATCTTCACCCGATTACCTCTCCTTCCTGGGACCTGTCCCCGGAAAGCGCCGGAAGTACCCCTACAAACAGATGTACCATGGTATAGCTTCCTTCCTCGCTTTCAAAATACAGATCCGCTTCCTCCCCATAATATAATGCCAGACGCTTCCGCACATTGGCGATTCCCACATGTTCCCTCTGCATCTCCCCCTGGGATGAGGTTCCGTTGAGAATTTCCAGCATTTCCGCCGGCATGCCCTTTCCGTTGTCCCAGACCGTAATATGAATCTGCTGTCCGGCAAATCCCATGCGGATTTTCAGCTGGCAGCTTCCCCTCTTGTGATAAAGTCCATGCTTGATGGCATTTTCCACAAAAGGCTGGAGAAGCAGCTTGTGAATACGGCATCCCAGAATCTCCTCCGGCACATCCACGGTCACCTCCAGAGGGCCTTCCAGCTTCTCCTTCTGTAGCATCATATACCGGTCCAGCCAGTACAGCTCCTGACTGACAGATACCGTATCCCCGGGATTGCGGATACTGTACCGCAGAATGTCCGCCAGGGCCCCCAGCATGCTGCTGATCTCGTACTCTTCCTTTTCCAGGGCCTTCCAGTTGATGGTATCCAGGGTATTGTATAGAAAATGCGGGTCCATCTGGGCTTCCATGGCAGAAAGTTCCGCATTCTTCTGCTCCATCATGGAGATCCGTACCTGGTTTACCAGGTTGCCCGTGTGCTCGGTCATGTTGTTAAACCCGTCGATAATACGGACCATCTCTTTGGGCAGACGTTTTTTGCGCTCCACCCGCACCTGGAAATTTCCTTCCTCCACCTGTATCATGGCATCTTCCACATCATCTATGCTGTTAAGAAGAGGCATGGTCAGATACCAGGCCAGGCCCGCAAACAGAACCATAGCCGTCAGGGAGCTCAAAACCCAGATGGCAGAATCCACCACTGCATCCTGCCGGAACTCATGAACAGAATAAAAATTATGAACCATCCACCCGGTTCGTTCATTCCTCCGGCTGATCATAATCCGGTTATGACGGGGAACGCTGGAAATATTCTCATGGATGAATTCGCTCTGGCGGGCCGCCAGAATCTTCCCGTCCTGGTCACACAGAAACATCTCGGAATGAGGATCCTTCTGCCCCTTTTCCCAGAACTCCTTCTGGCTGATTCCCAGGACCACGATCCCGGTCCGGTGTCTACCGCCGGCATCGTAGATTCCCCGGGCAATCTGAATCAGTCCGTTGTTCTCATCAGCGGTCCGGACCAGACTCCCTGCCCCCATATAGGCATTCCCTCCCGCTTCCAGCTGGGGCGGAAAGACAAAACCGGTCCAGGAGGTCAGTTCCGGCGAAGAGGTCCCTCCGTCATAAAGGAACACCTTTCCGCTTCCTGTAAGAACCGTGATTCCCTTAATGGTCTCATTCCGGTTATACACGTGGTTCAGCTTCCGTTCCAGCCGCCGGCTGTTCTCCCCAGATGCCTCTGTTTCCTTGTCAATCTCTTCCACCAGCATAACAATCTCTTCATCGGTACAGAAATCATACAGCACCATCTCATATTTATCCAGAATCAGGTCTACCATCATGTTCTTGTTCTCCAGATCCTGATTCATCCGGTTCTCAACATAGTGGTTCAGGCTGGCCCAGGTGCGCATCTGGAAAAATACCGTGTAGACTGACAAAGGCAGCACGATTGCCGCCATGCAGACCAGTACAAACGCCTCCCGCAAAGTCGGTCTGTATCTCATCTCATGTTCTCCCCCATCCATCCCCGTTTCCTTTACCGGAAGTTAGCGAAAAAAACCCTGAAACCATATAGGTCTCAGGGTTTTTCGTAAATGCCGCAGGCCGGAATCGAACCGGCACGGGAGATTAGTCCCGCAGGATTTTAAGTCCTGCGGCATAATTGGCTGACTTGACAGTCGTGGGGCCTATAGGGCTCGAACCTATGACCCTCTGCTTGTAAGGCAGATGCTCTCCCAGCTGAGCTAAGACCCCATAGTGAATGCAATTGTAATGTTGAAACTGATACCCGGCATACTGCTGCATGCAGGGTGTCAATAAGATAAAACGCGTCACTGGCGCGTTTTATCAGAAGCGACCCGGATGGGGTTCGA